>JAWLBU010000014.1:0-49004 GCA_041687555.1 Haloplasmataceae bacterium
AAGTCGGGATTAGCGCTTATTTTCTCCGTATTGGCATTTTCGGTAAATTATAAAATAGGAGCAGTTTTCATGCTTCCTATTTTGTGTTCAATGCTGCAAATTGACAAAAGATTAGCTTATTACACCATGTTTCTTATCGGCGCTATTACTCTAATAATAGATGTCAAAAGTGCATTATCCGTTATCATTGCTTTTGTCCCTCTAAGCTTATTAATTCATAAGGAAAATAAAAAAGAATTAAATTTAGTGATTTTAATATTAATCGCATTCATGTCTTACTGTATAAATACATTATTTAAAATTATTGAATTGAATCTGATCTATGGCTTATTCATCATTTTATTCAATATATCGGTATATTTAGTTTATATAAAAGCAATTGAAATAAATCATCATAAAAAAGACTTTCTCTTTAAAGAAGAAATAATGGCGATTCTTATGCTTTTGTTTAATCTATCCATTCCGCTTTTTACCTTACGCTTATCTTTTCTTAATCTGGGATTAATCTCGATTTATTTATGTTTAATGTTACTTGGCATTATGACATACAAAACAAATATTATCGGTTTTTCCCTCCTGGTGTATTTCATTTTATCATTTTCGCAGTTTGATTTACCGGGAAGGGAGATAATTCCGTTTATTGGCCTTATTAGTGCTTTCTTTCCCCAAAATAATCTTTATCTGAAAACCTTCGGTTATTATGTAATTTCGCCCATTCTATATTATATTGGATATTTATCAGGTGATTTGTTAAATATCTTTTTTACTGTTTCTGTCGCAACGACTCTTTTTTATATCATAAGTTTTTTTTGGCAAAATAAATTACTTAATACTTTAGTGCCAAAATATGAGGAGGCAAAGTATTATCAAATATATGTGGAAAACCTTCGTGAAGATATCTCACAAAGACTGTTAAATTTTGCGGAATTATTTAACGCCTTTGCCAATAAATCCTCCGATACCAATAATGAATTAATTAAATTGGATGAGGCTATCGATGAAATAATCGATAAACATTGCAAGAACTGTTTGAAAAAGGAATTATGCTTAAATACAAATAATAATAAAACCTATAATTATTTAAGCCAGTTGTTAAAAGAAGGAGAAGGCATATTAAATACCGATAAAAAGCGCTTCTTGGACTTATTCGGTATGTATTGCCTAAATGCTTATGATGTGATAAACACTGCAATTGAATTAAATCAGGATTATCTTCTAAGCAATAAGAAGCAAAATAATAGTAACCTGATCTTTCAGTCACAGTTGCAGGGTTTGTCGAGGATTTTACAGGATTATGCGATTGAAGTTAACAGTAACTACGAATCAGAAACGATCAATATTGAAAAAATGCGTGATAAATTATTAAAAATCGGTATTAATGTCGCATATTTAAAAGTAAACAGTGTGAAAAAGAAGAATATCGATATTGATATCGGAATCAGGGATTATGACGGAACTTGTGATAATATCATCTGTAATTTAGTCAATGAATTATTAAAAGAGGATGTTGAGTTAATAAGCGTTAAAAGCGGAAGAAATATGCATAAAATTAAAGTAATATCCAAACTATTATTTGAAGTGGAATTTGGGACAAGTTATATCGGAAAAGATGGTTCAAGAATTTCCGGCGATAACTTTCTAAAATGTGAAATGCATAATGGCAATACGGTGATAGCCTTAAGTGACGGAATGGGAAACGGTTATTCGGCGTATATCGAAAGTAAAAGCACCTTGGAACTATTAAATAAAATGCTTACGACCGGTGCTGATGATCGTACTGCCGTATCCATTATAAATACTTTACTGTCATTAAAGGAGTATAACGAAAGGTTTTCAACCTTGGACTATATCACGATTAATAAAAGTTTGGGAACCATTGATTTTTATAAAATTGGCAGCGCACCAAGCTTTATTATCCGAGGAAACAAGGTTTTCAGAATTAACAATGATAATTTACCAATGGGTGTTTCAAAGGATATCGATAAAATAACCTGCGATTTGGAAGTAAATGATATCGTGGTAATTGTCAGTGACGGAGTTGTGGAACGTTTCAGCAATATTACGAAATTTGAAAAGCTGCTTGTGCAAATGATTAGAACCTCATCCATTCAAATGGCACATGACATAATTCGAGCGGCGATAACGGAATTTGGCGGTAAAATACCCGATGATATGACCGCGATTGTGGTGAAACTAAATCCTATTAAAAATAGAATAAGTGCGTAAAATAATATTATAATTACCAAGACAATAATAATAAAGTCAAGGTTTTCTTGACTTTTTTAAATATCATTTTATAATAACTATATGGTGATATTATGTTTACGGAAAAAGTGTTGAATCAAACTAATTTAATACAGTATAATGACCGTTTAGTTATCGGAGTTTCTGGAGGACCGGACTCAATGGGGTTACTCCATTTTTTAATGTCAATAAAAGCCGAATTTAATCTTACGTTAATAGTTGCTCATATTAACCATCATACTAGGGGTGAGGAGAATACCAGGGAAGAAGAATTAATCAGAGACTTTTGTTTTTTGCATGATATTCCTTATATTGTCGGTAATTTTTTAAAAAGCGGGAAAAAAAATTTTCATGAGGAAGCCCGTAATTTTCGCTATCGGTTTTTCCTTGATTTAGCTAAAGAATATCGGGCAAATAAAATAGTCCTTGCCCATCATGAAGATGATCAAGTGGAGACAATCTTATTTAAGATTACACGGGGAAATCACTTAAGCGGTTATATCGGCATGAAGGATAGTTATGATTTGGATAATATCACTGTAATAAGACCATTTTTAAATGTCACGAAAGATGATATTTTGGAATATTGCTTAAAAAATAATGTTCCATACGCCCTTGATTCATCAAATTTCAGTGTCAAATATACCAGAAATTACTTTCGTAAGAAGATTATTCCACTATTTAAGAAAGTTCAACCCGAATTCAATCAAAAAATTATGCAATTGCACGAACAACTTTTAGAAGTTGATGATTATTTGAAACAAAATGGGAAAATGTTAATTAAAGAAATGATAATTTCAGATGAAAAAGATAGAATAATACTAGACCTGAATAAATTAAAAGTTAACCACATAACCATAATAAGGGTAATATTACTACTTGTTGTAAATAAGTTATATAGTGACACTTTTGATTTAACCTATGAAAAAATGAAAAATTTGCTAAATATCATTTTTGGACAAAAGCCTAATATTACCTTTGATTTAGGAAAGAATTTATATTGTGTGAGAGAATATGAATCGTTAAGTTTTCAGATTGGCATACCGGAATATGATGAATATAACATTATTATTAATGAATTTAATGATTATTATCTACCTAATGGTATGAAAATTCGTATTAAAAAAGTTGAAGAATATGCAAAAACTAATAACAAAACGTTCATTTTATGTTATAATAGCACTATATGGCCATTAGTAATTAGAACAAAAAAAGATGGCGATTATATTAAGACTAAAATAGGTAAGAAAAAGATTAGTAGAATATTTATTGATGCAAAAATACCGGTTAATAAACGTAAAACTTGGCCTTTATTAGTTGATAAGGAAGGAAATGTATTGTGGGTAATAGGTATTCAAAAGCCTGACTTTTCATCGTTTCCTATAGGTAAAGAAAATATTATGATTGAAGTTTTAAATTAATGGAGGTAGGGTAATGAATAACGATATAAAGAAAATCTTAGTTAGCGCGGAAGAAATAGCTAACAAGTGTAAAGAATTAGGAGAAAAGATCTCAAATGATTATAAAGATAAGAACCTTGTAGTCATTGGTTTATTAAAAGGATGTATCCCGTTCATGAGCGATTTAGTAAAAAATATCTCAATACCATTACGTCTTGACTATATGTCTGTTTCTAGTTATCACGGGACGACATCAACAGGTAATGTCAGAGTAAATAAGGATTTAGATTCATCCATTATTGGTTGTGATGTTTTAATCGCGGAAGATATAGTAGATACTGGTTTAACTTTAGTTAAAGTTATGGAAATGTTATCAGTAAAAGGAGCTAATAGTATTAAGGTTGTGACATTATTAGATAAACCGGCAGGTCGTCTGGTTGACCTCATTCCTGATTATGTAGGATTTGAAATCCCTAAGGAATTTGTTGTGGGTTATGGTTTAGACTATGATGAATACTACCGAAATTTACCATTTATAGGGGTCTTAAAAGAAGAAGTTTATACAAAGTAAGGAGGTCAAAATATGGCAGGAACGATTAAAAAGAAGCCAAATAGTGGATGGAGTGGCTACTTAGTTTACTTTCTTGCGATATCTGTGATTTTTCTGATAATAGTCTATATTATGAGAGATCATGGAACGGTGACGGAAATAAATTATAATGAAGCTATAAGTTTGATAGAAAACAGCAAACAAGCAACCGATGATAATAAAATAATAACGAAAATCACCATTTCTCCGCAAACAGGTGATTATAACTATAATATTCATTATCTTCGTATGGAAACCAAAGGGAAAACGGTCGTGTATGAAGCACGGATTTACGGAGATACACAGTTAGAAAGAATTATAAGCCTTGCCGAAGAAGCAAAAATCGATATGGAAAGTGAAGCCGTAAAATCATATGGCGGCATATTAACGATCTTATCATTTTTATTACCGATAATTTTAATAGCTGTATTTGCCTTTCTTTTCTTTAGGAGTGCCGGCGGTAACAATAAAGCCTTTGATTTTGCGAGATCACGGGCCAAATTAAATAAAACCAAGGAAGTAACGTTTGATGATGTTGCCGGACAGGATGAAGAAAAACAAGAATTAGTTGAGATAGTTGATTTCTTAAAAAATCCTAAAAAATATAATGAATTAGGAGCTAGAATTCCTAAGGGTGTATTATTATCAGGTCCTCCGGGTACCGGTAAAACTTTGTTGGCACGTGCGTGTGCCGGAGAAGCCAATGTACCGTTTTATTCAATATCCGGGTCTGATTTTGTGGAAATGTTTGTCGGTGTCGGAGCAAGCCGTGTTCGTGACATGTTCAAAACAGCCAAACAAAATGCCCCTTGTATTATCTTTATTGATGAAATAGATGCCGTAGGTCGACAAAGAGGTGCTGGTCTAGGTGGCGGACACGACGAACGTGAACAAACCTTGAATCAGCTGTTGGCCGAGATGGATGGATTCGGTGCCAATACTGGTGTTATTGTAATGGCGGCAACCAACCGTCCTGACGTTTTGGACCCTGCGTTATTGCGTCCCGGTCGATTTGACCGTCAAATATTAGTTACTAATCCGGATGTTAAAGGAAGAGAAGAAATATTAAAGGTTCATGCCCGTAATAAAAAATTCGCTCCTTCCGTCCGTTTATCAGAAATAGCTAAGCGTACCCCGGGTTTTAGTGGTGCGGATTTAGAGAACTTATTAAATGAATCGGCATTATTAGCAGCAAGAAATAATCGCAAGCTGATTGAAATGCCTGATATTGATGAAGCGATGGACAGAGTATTGATGGGACCGGCGAAAAAGAGCCGGAAATATTCCCAAAGAGACAAACAAATCGTGGCATTCCATGAAGCAGGTCACGCCGTCATCGGTCTTAAACTAGATAATGCAGAAATTGTTCATAAGGTTACAATTATTCCTCGCGGACAAGCTGGGGGCTATAATCTAATGTTACCTGAGGAAGAAAGATTTGTGCAAACCAAACAGGATTTGTTAGATCAAATTACCGGCTTATTAGGCGGTCGTGTGGCCGAGGAGGTAGTATTCAATGAAATTACTACCGGCGCTCATAACGATTTTGAGAAGGCAACAAAAATTGCCAGAGCCATGGTCACCGAATTCGGTATGTCTAAGTTAGGTCCCGTACAATATGAACAACGTTCAAGTAATGTTTTCTTGGGTAGGGATTATATGAAGGATAAAAACTTCTCCGGTCAGATAGCTTTGGAAATAGACAATGAAATACGCCGGATCATCGATGAATGTTATGAAAGAGCACTGGCAGCGATTAAAGAAAATCGTAAATTGCTTGATTTAATCGCAAATCAATTAATGGAAATGGAAACATTGACCAGAGAAGATATCGAAGAATTAGTAACAACAGGAAAAGTCGCTTGGTGGGAAGAAAAGAAAGCCAAGGATGAAAAGGAACTTCAAGAAGCAAAAGAAAAAGAAGCTAAAGAAAACGAAAACAAAGTTAATTATTAAATGTAATCCCTTAAGCAATCTTAAGGGATTTTTACATCACATATCAAGTTCATGATAAAATATAAGTGATTATCTGAAAAAAGGAGTCAAAATGAAAGATTATATTGTAAGAGCAACATCATTTAATAATACAGTGCGAATATTTTCGGTTAATGCCACTGACACGGTCCGGGAAGCACAAAAAAGACACGGATTATGGCCAACCGCCTCGGCAGCACTCGGAAGAACTTTAGCCATCGGAGCAATGATGGGGGCGATGCTTAAAGGGAAAGAAAGCTTAACAATTAAAGTTAACGGGGACGGTCCGATTGGGGAAATCTTAGTCGATGCTAATGCGATTGGCGAAGTAAAAGGATACGTGACTAATCCTGAGGTTCATTTCCAATATCCGGACGGAAAATTAAACGTAAGTAAAGCCGTGGGTACAAAAGGGGAAATAACAGTTATCAAGGATTTGGGCATGAAGGATTTTTACGTTTCAACCGTCGATATTATAAGCGGTGAGTTAGGACAGGATTTTACCTATTATTTTGCCAAATCGGAACAAACACCCTCGGCGGTCGGCTGTGGTGTTTTGGTGGATACCGATAATAAAGTGCTCTCGGCAGGTGGTTTTATCATTCAGATCATGCCTGGGGCTACCGAAGAAACCATATCACGATTAGAAAAAACCGTTGCTGAAATAAGACCGGTTTCGGAGATGATTAATAATGGTTATACTCCTGAAAATATTGTCGAGGAAATATGTAAAGGGGAACCGTATACCGTTTTATCAACGCTGGATGTAAAGTTTGTATGTCGCTGCAGTAAGGAGCGTTTTGCCAGAGGATTGATCAGTTTGGGCAAAAAGGAAATTCAGAATATAATTGATGAAAATAAGGATGCGGAAGTGGTTTGTCATTTCTGCGGGGAAAAATATACCTATACAATAGAAGAATTACAGGAATTATTAAAAAGCATATAAAAAATTATCAAGGCTCCACCTTGATAATTTTTTTAATCTTTTGATATAATTTTCCAACAGGTAATCCCATTACCGTAAAATAATCACCCTTTATTTCCTTAACGAATTTAGAGGCATAACCCTGAATTCCATAGGCTCCCGCCTTATCAAAGGGCTCCTGAGTATTGATATATGCGTAGATTTCCTCATCACTTAGTTCGTAAAAAGTCACGTCCGTTGTGGAATAAAAGGAATCAACCGTATTATTATATATTAAACTGACGCCGGTAATTACCTGATGAGTGTTATTGGATAACTTTTTTAACATTTGATAAGCATCGTCTTTATTTTGCGGTTTACCGAGGATTTCTTTATCCAATGATACTATCGTATCACTGCCAATTACTAAATCATTCGGGAACTTATTACTTACGGGTAATGCTTTTTGTTTTGATAAATACATGACGATTTCATGGGGAAGTAAATTTATGTCATATTCTTCATCGACATTACTGACATAGACCGAAAAATCATCGGTGATGTATTTTAAAAGTTCTTTACGTCTGGGTGAATTACTAGCAAGAATGATTTTCATAAAGATCTCCTTTTTTATTTATAATTAATCAATAATCAATTTCTATACTTATAAAAAGAAGGATGTATTTTACACATCCTCATTAACATCTAAATGGATTAAGGCTTCTTTGTTTGAATGCATTTTTGTTGATAACAGTAAGAAGGCTAAGCCGATTACAAGTAATGGTATGAGTGATAGAATGCCGAATCTGACGGCCTGTGGACCATCATAACCGTTTTCTATCGAGATATCAATCGTATATCCCAGGATAAAAGGCCCCATGATTGCCGCAAATTTACCAAAGATATTAAAGAAACCGAAATAATCCCCCGATCTTTCTTTCGGAATTAAGCTTCCAAAATGGGAACGGCTGACCGCTTGAATTCCTCCCTGAGCAAGACCGACTAAACCGGCAAAGATAAATAAATGAATTTGACTGCTGATAAAGTAACCTACCGTACAAATTAAGATATAAATCAATACGCCAACAGTGAGCATCGAAACCTGACCGATTTTTTTGGCGAGTATGCTAAATAAAATAGCACAAGGGAAAGCGATAAACTGAACCAATAAGACGATCATGACTAAAGTGATGTCATTTGTCACGCCTAATTCCTCTCCGATATTGACGGCGGATTTTATTATTGTCCCGACAGCATCAATATAAAAGAAATATCCTATAAGGAAAAATAAAACTTTCTTATCCCTGCATAAAACCAAAAAAGTTTTTCCGGTGTTTATCAAACCTGAGATAAACCATTTCGCCGGTTTTTCGACGTAATATTTCTGATTGACATTCTTTAACATCGGGAATGAATAATAACCCCACCAGATGATGGAAATTAAAAAGGCTAGGGCAATCGCATATCTAGGATCCATATCAACTATTTCGAAATTTACCAGAGCATATATTCCAAGACCTAGGATGAACGGTACGCAACTGCCGATATAACCCCAGGCAAATCCGTTGGAAGAAACCTTATTGTAATTTTCTTCTTCTGTTACGTCAGTTAAAAAGGCATCATAGAAAATATTGGCGCCTGTGTAACCGATGGTAGCGATTATATATATTCCCAAATAAATTTGCCATGGAACAACCGGGATGCATAATAATAAGCCGAAAATCAGACCCATAAATAGGAATATTTTAAAAAGGATTTTTTTATAACCTTTATAGTCAGAAATATTACCTAATATTGGGGATAATATCGCAATTATTAAGGAATACCATCCTGTTGCCTTTAATAAGATGGTGGCGGCGTTTTCGCTGTCGACATCGGATTGTGCGGCAACTAGTTTGAAGATGATTGGGAAAAATACGGTAACAAATGTTAAAGTATATGCGGAATTAGCGATATCGTATTTAATCCAACTGCGTTCTTCCAAAGTATAATTTTTCAAAAACCTATCGAACATCTCTTTCTCCCCTTAAATAAATTATTTTTTTATAGTATAATAGGATTGGTTTAATTATATCATATTCTCTAGTTAATTAAGTAGATATTTTGTCAAGATTTACAAGAAAAGGTGAAAATATGGCTGATATTGTTACTCATGCGACGTTTGCCCAAGATATTATCGGGAGTTTATCCGATGAAGAGCTTAAGATAATGCTTAATAAGCATAAATATATTTATTATTTGGGTTCCCAAGGACCCGATCCTTTCTATTTTCACCAATTATTATCGTTAAAAAAAGATCGGAGTTATCATAAATTTGGCAATTATATGCATGATAACTGCACTGCTTCTTTTTTGACCGAGAGTTTTAAATATTTAAAAGAGCATTATGACGAAGCCCTGCACTGTTATTTAATCGGTTTTATAAGTCACCATGCTTTGGACCGCAATGTCCATCCCTATGTATATAGTGTGACCGGTAAGGGGGATATAAAATACCGCGGTAATCATTTGCGTCTTGAAAGAGCGATTGACAGTTGGTTTATTATTAATTCCTGGCGGGCAAAACCGCATTTATTTAAAACTCATAAAAAGATCTTAGCTTTTAAGTTAAATAAAAATGTCTTTGTACCGTATTTTGATGAGGTATTAAAAAAAGTATACGGAAAAGAGCATGGTGGGAAATCGTTTATTAATTCAAGCCGTAATTTTAGATTATATACGAAAATAATTTATGATCCATGCGGGATAAAGAAGAAAATGGCCAAGTTTATTGATAAATATTTTAATAAAAAAAGTAGATTTGTTTTTGAAAGAATGTTTTATTATAAAAATATTGAAAGAGACTATGATTATTTAAATATGAATCATAGGAAGTGGCCTCATCCGGTGTTACCGGATATATCATCTACCGATAGTTTTATTGACTTGTATGATAAAGCTCTGAAAGAAGCTGTAAGTGATATAAATATGTTTAGTAAATTTATGGATAATAAAATAACGGAAAAAGATTTAGAAACAGAAGTAAAGGATTTATCCTATTCCACGGGATTATTATGCGGTGAAAAAGGTGAGATAAAATATTTTAATGTTATATTTTAAAAGGAGTGATTGTTTTGAAAATTATCTTTGCTTCGGATATTCATGGTTCGACTTACTATGCCAATATTTTAATCAGACAATTTTTAAATGAAAAAGCGGATAAATTAGTGTTACTGGGAGATATATTGTATCATGGTCCCAGAAATCCGATACCTAGAGATTATCATCCGTTAAAGACGGCCGAAATCTTAAATCAATATAGCGATAAGATAATCTGTGTTCGCGGAAATTGTGATAATGAAGCAGACCAAAAAGTCTTAAATTTTCCGATAATGGCTGATTATGCCCAGCTAGTCGCCGATAATTACACCTTTTTCCTGACCCACGGTCATTTGTATAAGTCCACTGATCTGAAAGCCGGTTTGGATACGATATTTGTTTTCGGACATATCCATGTAACCGTATTAGAAAAAAACCAAGTTTATGTGTTAAATCCGGGATCCATATCTTTACCAAAAGACAATAAGCCTTCGACATATGCGATTTATGAAAACGGAACGATTCAGATTAAAACGATCGACGGACAAATATTAGATGAAATGGAGTTAATGTAAAAATACGAAAGCTAAAACTTTCGTATTTTTAAGTTATCAGCCCATACTATATAAATAAAAATAAATTGATAAATAGTGTAAAAAAATGTAAAATAAAGTATAGGTGATACAATGAAGTGGAAAATAGCTGATATCGTGATTGAAAACCAAGTGGTGATAGCACCGATGGCCGGGATTGGGAATGTCAGTTTTCGCAGGATATGTAAGAAAATGGGATGCGGTCTTATTTATGCGGAAATGGTAAGCGATAAAGCCCTTATTTATGAAAATGAAAAGACTTTGGAAATGCTTCAGGTTGAGGAAGATGAACAACCGGTCACGATGCAGGTTTTTGGTGGAGATATCGATTCAATAGTAGAGGCAGCCAAAATCATCGATACAAAATGCAATGCAAAGATAATTGATATTAATTTGGGTTGTCCGGTTCCCAAGGTCGTAAAATCGGATGCCGGAGCTAAACTTTTGTTAGAACCTGATAAAATATATGAAATCGTCAGTCGTGTGGTTGGCGTTGTTAAAAAACCCGTTACGGTAAAAATGCGTTCCGGTTGGGACAGTCAAAGTATTTACGCCGTGGAAATAGCACAGAAATGTGAAAAAGCGGGAATAAAGGCAATCGCAGTTCATGGAAGAACACGGGCGCAAATGTATGAAGGAAAAGCCGATTGGAATATTATTAAAGAAGTAAAAGACAATATTAAAACAATTCCGGTTATAGGTAACGGCGATGTCAAAACACCACAGGATGCTTTGAAAATGCTTGAAGAAACAAATGTTGACGCGGTGATGATTGGCAGAGCCGTGCTCGGAAATCCCTGGTTAATAAAACAAATTGTTCATTATTTAGATACTAAGGTATTATTGCCCGATCCGACACCAAGGGAAAGGATTGAACAGGCTCTGGCTCATTTAGATTCACTTATGACCTTAAAAGGTGAAAAATTAGCCGTTTTAGAAATGCGAAGTCATATACCTTGGTATATAAAAGGTTTGTATGAAGCTACGAGTGTAAAACGGAAAATAAATACCATAAAAAGTGCTGATGAGATAAAACAAACGATGAATGAATATCTGAACACATTAGAACAACATTCATAATAACAAGTTTTGGGGTGATAACATGAAGAAGAAATACATCATTGATCGCTTTATATCGTTATGCTATGATTATATGTTTGTGATCATTGTTTTAGGTACGATTACCTTAGGTTTACAATTTTTAAACGAAATATTATTTCATGTTAATAATATCTGGCTTTATATCGTTTTAATTGATATCGTATTATATTTTATCGGTTTTACTATTTTATCATTAAAACTAAAGGGGTCTTTGGGAAAATCCTTGAATGATTTATATATTGAATCGACTAAAGGCAGAATAACATTTGGTCGTATTTTATTTAGGGAAATAATTTTTAAACAACTTATGTATTTATCAGTAATCGGTTTTATAGCCGAATTGGTTTTTTTTATCATAAAAAAAGATACTTTACATGATTATTATTTAAAAACAAAGGTTAAGAAAAAAATAAATAATACATAGTTGAATATTTCATAATATATTTGGTATAATAGTTTAAGTTATTAATTAAGGAGTGAAAACATTGAGTAATCAAGTAACAGAGACGGAATTAAATTTAAATGAGCAAATGATTGTGCGACGAGAAAAACTGGATTTTTTAAGAAATAGAGGCATCGAACCTTTTGGAAAAAGATTTGACAGAACTCATAATACGCAACAGATAAAAGCTGCTTTTGAAAGTATAGATAAGGAACAATTGGAGGAAGCCCATCATGTCGTTGTAACAGCCGGTAGAATTATGACAAAACGAGGACAGGGTAAGGCCGGTTTCGCTCATATACAGGATCAGTACGGACAAATTCAAATTTATTGCCGTGAGGACCGCTTAGGTGATGGATATGAATTGTTTACCAAATCAGATATCGGTGACATTATTGGTGTAAAGGGTGAAGTTTTTAGAACGCGTACGGGTGAATTAACAATAAAGGTTAACGAATATTATCATTTGACTAAAGCTTTAAGGCCTTTGCCTGATAAATTTCATGGTTTACAGGATGTTGAGGAAAGATATCGTCGCCGCTATGTTGATTTGATTGTAAATGAGGAAGTCCGCAGACGTTTTGAGATTCGTTCTAAATTAATGTTTGCTTTACGTCAGTATTTGGATAAATTGGGTTATTTAGAAGTTGAAACACCAATTTTAAATACCATCTTAGGCGGAGCCGCCGCAAAACCATTTATTACTCATCATAATACATTAGATATCGATATGTATTTAAGAATAGCACCTGAATTATGGCTCAAACGCCTGATTGTCGGTGGTTATGATGGCGTCTATGAAATTGGCCGCTTATTCAGAAATGAGGGTATGTCATATAAACATAATCCTGAGTTCACCACTATAGAACTATATTTAGCGTATTCCGACCTGGAAGGTATGATGGAATTGGCGGAGAATGTGATTTCCTATTTGGCCGAGGAAGTTTTAGGTACGACGGAAATTGAGTATGAAGGTACAAAGATAAGTCTGGCTAAAGGCTGGAAAAGAGCACATATGGTGGATTTAATCAAAGAATATTCCGGTGTTGATTTCTGGCAGGAAATGACTTTTGAAGAAGCTAAGGCACTAGCTAAGGAACATCATATTGAAATTCCGCCTCATTATACCGGTGTGGGCCATATTATCAATGAATTTTTTGAAACATATGTGGAGGATAAATTAATTCAACCGACATTTGTTTATGGACATCCTGTGGAAATATCACCTCTTGCAAAAAAGGATGATAGAGATCCCCGTTTTACATATCGCTTTGAATTATTTATTATCGGCAGAGAATACGCCAATGCTTTCAGCGAATTGAATGATCCGATTGATCAACGCGAACGTTTTGAAGCGCAAATAAAAGAACGCGAATTAGGTAATGATGAAGCTAACGAAATGGACGAAGATTTTGTGGAAGCCTTAGAATATGGTATGCCTCCAACCGGTGGCATTGGAATCGGCCTGGACCGCTTAATCATGCTTTTGACAAATTCGTCAAGTATTCGTGATGTATTATTATTCCCGACCATGAAACCCATTAAACAACATAACAAATAAAAGACAATAAAGTATAAAAAGATAATGAAATCTGATGCTAAATAATAAAATTGTATGTTATAATAAAAGATAGTTTAGCTAGGGAGAGAATAATATGAAGAAATATAGACGACGCTTTGGAGACAGATACGACGGCAGGTTACTAAAAAGAATCGATCCATTTTATAAAATAGTTCCATATATAATGAAATCCAGAGTAGATTCACAAGTTTATTTTGATGATAAAATAATTCTTGATAAAACAGAGAAATATTTACGTCAAAAACGCGATGAAAACTTAAACATCAGTTTTCTACATATCGTATGTGCCGCGATGGTCAGAACGATATCGCAAAAACCGCGGATTAACCGGTTCGTATCCGGCAGAAAGATTTTTTCGCGTAATGGTATATATATCAGTCTTGCGGTAAAAAAAGATATGAGTGAAGACAGTCCGGAAACTACCGTAAAAGTAAAATTTGATCCTACGGATACTATTTATGACGTCGTAGAAAAAATGGATAAAATTATCAAAGAAAATCAAGATAAAGAGGCTAATAACGATACCGATAAAACCGCTAAAATTATTATGCATTGTCCTGGTATAATTGTCAGGGGTATCGTTTGGTTTTTAACATGGCTTGACCATCATGGAAAAATGCCAAAGATTATTAATCGCGTAAGCCCATTCCATACAAGTATGTTTATAACCGATTTAGGTTCTTTAGGAGTACAGCCGGTATATCATCATATTTATGAGTTTGGGACAACATCCGTCTTTATTGCTTTCGGGATAAAAAACAAAGAAAAATATATCGACAGAAACAATAATATTGCCGAACGTAAATATATTGATATGAAAATCGTTGTCGATGAAAGAATCTGTGACGGTTACTATTATGCCAAAGCATTCAGGAGTTTTCGACGTTATATTGAAAATCCTTCATTACTTGAAGTTCAACCTGAAAAAGTTGTGGAAGATAATGAAATATAAAAAATTAAGCTATATACAAGTTTTATGTATATAGCTTTCTTTTTTAGAATAAACAGATACCAACAACGATTAGAATAATTGACGGTGTAAATAACGTCAAGATATTTAAGGTAAAATAACCGAGGAATAATAAGAAACCAATAAGAAACAAACTGAATCCGAACAGAAAATAATTCAGAATATCCTGAATTCGAAGTATGGAAAATAAAACATGCAACATATTACGAATCACAATTGGGGTAAATAAAACTAATAATATTGCGCTTAACGTAAAGGTTTGAAAGTAAATAAATAAATAAACGGCAAGTCCGATAAGATAAGTACTCGGTAATAATACCAACAATTTCTTTAATATTTGTTCATGCCTAAACATTTTTAGATTTTCTTCCATTCTAATCTCTCCCAAAATTTATTTTTACCTTTACATTATGGTAAAATGTTAATTCCTTTATTTATAAAAAGAGAAATTAAAATGAGTTTAATAAAAATTATGAAAAATTTAAGTCAGAAAATGAAATATAAAGTACTTGATAATAGAAATAATATTAATAATGACTAAATATGAAAAAAATATCTGATAAATAAAAAGAGAATATTTAATATATAAATTACCTTTTTTCTATTTTATTAATAAAACAACCGCTTCACAGGCGATTCCTTCACCACGGCCGATAAAGCCTAATTTTTCTCCTCTGGTTGCCTTAATGTTAACATTTTCAATATCCGTTTTTAAAATATCGGCTATGACAGCTCTCATTTTAGGTATGTGGGTCGCCATCTTCGGTTTTTCAGCATATATTGTCGCATCAAGATTATTAATGTTATAACCTCTGTCCTTAGCCAGACAGTAGGCCTTTTGTAAAAGAATTTTGGAATCGATGTCTTTATAGGTATTATCAGTATCAGGGAAATGTGTTCCGATATCCCCTAAGCCTAATGCTCCGATGATTGCTTCGGTAATGGCATGTAATAATGCGTCGGCATCGCTGTGGCCTAAGAGACCTAATTCATAATCAATTTTAATACCGCCCAATATTAAATCCCTGTCGGGAACTAGTTTGTGGATATCTGTCGAATGACCGATTCTAAGCAAAGTCATCACCTCATTAAAAATATTTTTCGTATAAACTTTCAGCGTTTGCTAGATCATCCTGTGTGGTAATTTTAATGTTTTCATAACTGGAATTAACAATTCTTACCGTGCTCGTAGTGTATTTTTCAATTAAACTGGCTTCGTCAGTACCTAAAAATTGTTCTTCCTTGGCTAATTTATGTGCCTTAAGCAATAATTTCGTTTGACAGGCCTGTGGGGTCTGAACGGCATATAAATGTTCTCTGGGCAGGGTTTTTTCCACAATAAGATTATTCACATATTTTATGGTGTCTTTGACCTTAACGCCCGGTATGGCGCATCCGTTGATATTTGCCTCTTCCACAAGTTGTGCAATCAATGATTTGGAGATAAATGGTCTGGCTCCGTCATGTACTAATACAATGTCATTACTAACATGTTGTAACCCGTTGTAAACACTGTATTGCCTTTCATAGCTACCGTTTACGATCTTACATTTATCATTCCATAGCTTTTGATTAATCAGTATGTTTTTAATATCTTTATCCTCGTTTTCATTACATACTATGATAATTTCCGAGCAGTCGGAATCATGATAAAAGTGCTGTGTGGACAAAGAAATTAACGGTTTATTTTTTATCTTGTAAAACATTTTATTATATCCTAAATTCATTCTTGTTCCGCTGCCTGCGGCAAGGATGACAGCCGTGTAATTCATAATATCACCTGCAATATTTCGTAAATTAATTTTACCACAAATATGGAGATAATTCGATATCCTTCTTGCTTAAATCATGAAGTGATCTGATTTTTCTTATCGTGCCCGTTTTACCTCTGATTAGAAGTGTTTCAGTCTCACTGATATTGCCTTTTCGGGTTATGCCATCGAGTAAATCCCCTTTGGTAATACCGGTGGCAGAAAAGATGATATTATCATTTTTAACCAAATCGGATAACTTTAGTATTTGGTCAGGAGTCACACCCATATCCAGACATCGTTTTAATTCCTGATTAGCTATCAGACGATTTTCGGGGGTATCCCCTTTGACGGTATGCCGAAGCTTCAGTCTTCCGGTCATGTCACCGCCCAGGGCCCGTATCACCGCGGCTGATACGACTCCTTCGGGTGCTCCGCCGATGCAATATAAAACATCAACATTACTATACGGCATACAGGTCAAAATTGAAGCAGCGACATCACCGTCGGGTATCGCGTAAACCTTAATACCATTTGTCTGCATCGTTTTTATAAGTTCGTCATGTCTTTCTTTCGCGAGTGTTATGACAGTCAGCTCATTCAAGGATTTATTTAATTTTTCAGCAATTAGTTTCATATTATCCAGTACGGGTAAATTTAAATCGATTACTCCTTTAGCCTCTGGACCCACAATCAGTTTTTCCATATACATGTCGGGTGCTTTTAAAAAGGTGTTTTTATCTCCTACGGCCAAAACGGATAAGGCATTGCTTTGACCTAGTGCGACCATTCTCGTTCCTTCTATCGGGTCTACGGCAATATCTACTTCATCACCCGTACCATTGCCGACTTTTTCACCGATATAAAGCATCGGAGCTTCATCGATTTCACCTTCACCAATGACGATTTCTCCATTAATATTAATCCGATTTAACATGGTCCTCATGGCGATTACCGCAGCCTTGTCGGCATTGTTTTTATCTCCGCGTCCCAGCCATTTATAAGCTGCCAGGGCAGCTAATTCCGTAACTCGTGAAAATTCTAATGCTAATTCTCTTTTCATTTTTCCTCCACTTAAAAAAAACTTCACTTATATGTGAAGTATATTAATAATCTATTCCCGCTTTAACAATATAATCATGATCTTCAGCCGAACAAGGAGTCACACCATATGTCATCTTGCAGTTTGGACACTTACAAACGAGTGTTGTCATTTCAAATGTTTGTCCACATTCACAATTAATAACAGCCGTTTTTGGCATCGGATTATTTTCTGCTCCTTTTAAGCGAACCTTATCAATAACAGCCTGATTATTTTCAAATTCACAGCCACATTTCGATATAACTTTAGCCATAAAATCATCCTTTCTAACATACTGTAATATTATAACAAATCATCATCTTTATTTCAATTTTAATTTAAAAAGAAAAGAGACAAAACGGGTACATCGCAGTCGGTTTATCGCTAAAGGAGAGGAGCTCTTTTGTCGTCGGATGATAAAATTGCAGCTCATATGCGTATAACGCGACGGATTTTAGATCATCATCAATCCCGTATTTTTTATCTCCCAATAAAGGATGATTGATATGGGAAAATTGCACCCTGATTTGATGTGCTCTTCCCGTTTTTAAGTCAATATCCACTAAGGAACAGTTATTTTTATATTCAATAATTTTGTAGTCTAACTCTGCTCTTTTACCTTTTTTCTCATCGTTTACGACAGTAACGGTGTTAGTTTTTTCATCTTTATATAGATAATTTATTAGTGTGCCATTATTTTGGATTTTACCATGAACTACGGCAAGATATTTTTTTTGAAACTGATGATTGCGTACCTGCTCGCTTAAGCGTGAAGCGGCTTTCCCTGTCTTGGCAAAGACCATTACTCCGCCAACCATTCTGTCAAGCCGATGTATGAGCCCTAAAAAGACATTTCCCGGCTTTTGATATTTTTCTTTTAGATATTCCTTAATTATTGTCAACATATCCAAATCACCGGTATCATCAGCCTGACTTAGGATACCGGGTTTCTTAACCACGACGATAAGATGGTTGTCCTCATAAAGTATTTTCATATATTAAGACTCCCAGCGCGCATAAATTCCGCAAGGTAATATTAAATTCGTTTTAGTTGTCCTAAGTCCTAACTCACCGGATTGCAATTTACCGGGGTATTTTTTATTTAATGTCGTGTCCATGACATTGTGTAAAACGATGTGTGAGAAAGCGGAAGTATAACTGTTTATGATGTAAAATAACGGGTTATCGCTGAGTACATCTAGGGTCAGGTTAATTAGGCCAACTAATTTTTCTTCGATTCTCCACACTTCACTTTTTGTCCCCCGACCAAAAACAGGAGGATCCATCACAACCGCATCATATTTTTTACCTCTTCTTATTTCCCGCTCCACAAATTTAATGACATCATCGACGATAAAGCGCACCTTTTGGGCATCCAATTTAGATAATTCAAGGTTTTCTTTAGCCCACGAAACAACACCCTTGGCACTATCGACATGACTTACCGAAGCATTGGCATAAGCACAGGCTATGGTAGCCCCGCCGGTATATGCAAAAAGGTTTAGTACGCTAATAGGTCTATGGGCATTTTGAATTTTATCAATCATAAAATTCCAGTTGACGGCTTGTTCTGGGAATAAACCGGTATGTTTAAATCCTGTGGGTCTTATATAAAATTTTAACTGTTTGTAATTAATTGTCCATGAATCTGGAAAATTGGCAACCTTCCAGTATCCGCCACCCGTATTGCTTCTTTCATAATAACCGGAAAAATTATTCCATACCAAGTTATCCTGACGAGGCCATATCGCCTGTGGGTCAGGACGTCTTAATATATATTTTCCCCATTTCTCGATTTTCTCATTCTCCCCGCAGTCTATTAGTTCGAAATCTTTCCAATCTTCAGCAATCAGCAGCATATGTCCTCCTAGTAATTATAAATATTTTTCAAAGCGCAGATCATCGTACCATTTTCCGTTATAAAAAGTGAAATTAGGAATTGTTCCGATATGTTTATAACCTAATTTTTGATAGAATTTAATGGCTTTTTTGTTAAATTCAAATACACCAAGCTCCATTCTCTCAAATCCGATATCTTTGGCGTATTTTTCAATAAAACGCATGGCTTCTTTTCCGATACCGAGTCCCCGATAGGCCCTTTCTCCGATTGTTATTCCCAGCCAACAGGTGTTAACTCCTTTATAAAAAAGAAAATCAGGGTTATCAATGATACTGACATCACCGATGATGTAATTATCGGCAACGATGAAAAAAGCATATTTATCATTTTTATTGTAAAGATTGGATTGGGATACAAATTCGGGTGACACATAACCTAACGGTCCCTGGGAAAAGTTGGGTGAGATTAAATAGTTAATTTCCGGATCGTTAAACCATTTGGCTAAAATGGCACAATCATTCATATTCGTAAAATCAATAGGCATAAATTCAATTTTCATTCGTACACCTCATATATTATTAAATGGAGTATCGGAAAAGGCTTGTTTGACTACTTCCTCAATATTATTCACTCCAATTAAGGTAAAATCTTTGGGAAGCTGGTATTTTTCACTGTCCTTTTTGGGAACAAATGCTCTCTTAAATCCCATTTTAAAAGCTTCAAAGCATCTCGCTTCGGTTCTTGATGTTTTTCTTACCTCGCCTGTTAACCCTACTTCACCAATAAATACGTCATAAGGATTAAGCGATTGATTTTTATAACTGGAGACAATACTCATTAAGATTGCCAGATCACAACCCGGTTCCGTTATTTTTGCTCCTCCTGTGACTTTAACATAAGCATCCTGGTTTTGGAGAACAAACCCCAGATGTTTTTCCAAAACGGCGATAAGTAAAGATAATTTATTATTATCAAGCCCCGAGGTCATTCTTTTTGGATTATTAAACGAGGTTGGCGATAATAAAGCCTGAATTTCGATTAACACAGGTCTTGTGCCTTCAATACTGGCTACGACACTGGTACCCGCATATCCCATGGACCGGTCTTCGAGAAAAATGCCCGAGGGATTCGGTACTTCGATCAATCCGTCTTCCCGCATATCAAAAACACCAATTTCATTGGTGGAACCAAAGCGGTTTTTAACGGCTCTTAATATGCGATAGGTTTGATGATTGTCACCTTCAAAATATAAAACCGTATCAACCATATGTTCAAGCATTCGAGGTCCGGCGATGGCGCCGTCTTTAGTAACATGCCCGACGATAAAAGTAGGAATATTCTGTGTTTTGGCCAGTTTCATCAACACTTGTGTGCATTCGCGTACCTGTGTAACACTGCCGGGAGATGAATCAATATAATCTAAATAAATGGTTTGAATCGAGTCAATAACGAGAAATTGCGGTTTTATGAGTTCGATTTGCTTGATGATTGTCGATAAATTATTTTCCGAGTATATGTATAACTGATCAGAATCAACATTTAGTCGCTTTCCCCGTTCTTTAATTTGATTTAGTGATTCCTCACCGCTTACATATAGCACAATACCATGCAGGGCGACACTCTTGCTCATTTGTAGGAGTAGTGTCGATTTTCCGATACCGGGATCTCCGCCGATTAAAACTAAAGAACCGGAGACTATCCCTCCGCCCAATACGCGATTAAATTCCTGAATAGAGGTCTTTATGCGGATTTTTTCATCCGGTTTATACTCGTTGATTTTTTCCGGTCTTGTTACCGGTGTTTGAAAAGGCTCATTTTTTTTGGTTTCTCTTACTTCCTCAACCATTGTGTTATACTTACCGCAAACGGGACACTTGCCCACCCATTTTAATGATTCATTACCACATTCACTACAGTAAAAGATTGTTTTTGTTTTTGCCATGAATCTCCTCCATTGGTGTTGTTAATTGAATTATATCTTATTTAGGGAAAAAAATCACTATTTCTTAATATAGAAATATTTTTCCTTTTCATCATATTCAATGAGAACGGATTTGTTTTGATTTTGGAATAGACAGTCAAATAATAAATCTTCCAAGCCGCTATAATTATTCTCTTCAATATGACTGACAATATAATCAAAGTCGGTAAATTCAAGGTTGATATTGTTGTTTTTAAAATAAAGAATATATTTTTCCAAGATTGACTTATGAGCTTTGTTAGATTCTTTAGTGAAATAATTTTTGAGATTAATTCTTTCGTTAAATGTTAATTCACCCTGATATTTTTGCGATAGTTCCACATTGAGAAAACCTATGGCATTACTATTTGTGTTTTCGGTGGCGATGATGATGGTGTTTGTGAAAAAGATTTTATTGTTGGCAAGATCCTCGACATAACCGCTGTCTAGAATATCTTTAAGCAATTGAGTGATATTATAAGCGCAATTATTAATATTTTTGAAAAGGATTAATGAACGCGGGTATTTTTGCACAAACTTCGTTAAGGTATTGGGGTTGTCAAAGCCGACATAACCCGGTGGCGAGCCGATTAAATTGGAAATACTGTGCTCGTCGGTGTAATTATTTAAGTTGATCTTTTTAATGGCTTCATCACGGATATTAAATATATAAGTCAAATCATCGATAAAGGTATTTAGTTCGTTTTCTTCCCGATACTGGGTTAAGATACTGACGATGGGTTGGAATGTTGTTCTTATGTTACTGTAATATCTTAAGAAATATTTTTTTAAAAAAGGGTAGTGTTTTAATTTATTAAGACTATCTTCGCTATAGTATTGATTGTTTATGGATTTGATGAGGTGATCGATTATCTGATAACTGACTTCCTTTAATTGATTTAGTTTTACATAAGCGCATGCCTCATCTAACACATCGATTGCCTTATCGGGAAAATAACGGTCAACAATTGCTTTTTCAACTCTTTCGCATATATAAGGAATTACTGATAAAGGTATGATTACATTATGATATTTTTCATAATAAGGCTTTAAATTGGTTAAAATATTAATTGTTTCATCGATGGACGGTTCATCGATAAAAATAGGCAGAAAGCGTCTGGATAGAGCGGTATCGGTGGCAATATACCGATAATACTCATCGATGGTCGTTGCGCCGATGCAATTGATATCACCCCTTGCTAGACTGGGCTTGAGAATATTAGCGACATCAAGATTACTTTCACTGTTTCCCGTATTGATAATATTGTGTATTTCATCAATGAAAACGATGATATCATCCTTATTTTTAATACTGTCCAAAAAGTCTTTTATTCTCTGTTCAAAATCTCCGCGATACTTGGTTCCGGCAAGAAGTGAGGTTATATTTAAGGAAAGGATTTGCTTATTTCGGTTTTCAGCATAATATTTCTGTGCTAAACCTTCGACAATGGCGGTTTTTCCGACACCCGCATTGCCGATCAATATGACATTGCGTTTATTTCGTTTGTTTAAAATATTGATAATCCGATTAATAATATCCTTTCTACCGATTAACGGTAATAATTTATTTTTTTTGACCAAGAGAGTAATATTTTCCACAAAGGAAAAATTATTGTAATAATGTTCCTTATCATTTGCTTTTTCAAAATCCCATCCCATTACCTCCTTAATCTCGGTCAGTAAATCCTCAATGACGACATGTAAATTTTCAAGAATTTTATAAGCAATGCACCCCGGAGTTTTTAACAGCGAAAAAAATAAGTGTTCTTCATAGACAAGATCACTATTTGTTTTTTTGCTTATTTCCGTGGCCAAATCTAAAATCATCCGGAATTTTGGTGTATAAATGATTAATCCCGGAATATTTTTGCGAAAGACATTGATTTTATTCATTTCATTAATAATTTTCTCTTCGGTGATATTTAATTCCTTTAGTAGTATTTGACAACTACTATTGGGTTCATTATACAATGATAACAACAGAAATTCCGTTCCCACCACATATTCATTCTGATTTATCGAATAACGATGACTTCTTATGATTATCCCTTTAGCCTGACTGGAAAATTTCTCGTACATATTATCACCCTTTCTTCTTATTATAAGGTATATGATTAAGCTAAGGGATACTTGCATATAAGGATTAAAAATCATGATTTTTTCTTTTTTGGGTAGAATTTGTGAATTTTTATTTGTTATTTTTTGTTGTTTTATAGTGGTAATTAGTTTATAATTCAAGTTAGATTATTTTAAAGAGGTGGAATTGATATGCATGTAAATTATGAAGAGCGATATATTAAAAAACTCAATCGTGATATCCAAATGCATTTTCCGCATCTCGTTAAGATTGATGAATCAATGAAAACAACACATTCAGGGGTTTCACGCCTTGTTATGCTGGACCGTTATGCACAAAAGGACATCAATTTGGTTTCATTAGAAGTAGGGGACATTGTTTTAGTCGTTGTTAAGGATGATCCTAAATTTCCTGCTCGTGGAATAGGTCAAGTTGTGAAAATTGATCATGCACTGGGTTGTGCTGATATTTTAATCGAAGAAGAATTTCGCGGAAGTTTAACAGATGAAGAAGAACTAAAAACCGGAATTGTCAGACGGAAATTAGATTCGGTTGACAAGCCACTGGAGATTTTTTATGAACAGATTGCTAGACGTGTGGCTGTGGATTTGGCAAAAAATGAAAAAAGTGCAGAAAAACGAAGAGAATGGGAAGAAAAATTCTATTATGAATTAAAAAGCCTTAATTTTGTTCCGGCTGGTCGAGTCCTATACGGAGCAGGTAGTGGAACTCAGGTAACTTATTTTAATTGTTTTGTAATGCCGTTTGTTCATGATTCACGCGGTGGTATAAGTGATCATCGTAAACAGGTTATGGAAATAATGAGCCGTGGTGGCGGTGTGGGGACCAACGGGTCCACATTACGGCCAAAAAATACATTGGCTAAAGGCGTGGGCGGTAAATCCAGCGGTGCCGTCAGTTGGTTGAATGATATAGCCAATCTGACCCATTTAGTTGAACAAGGAGGGTCCAGACGCGGTGCGCAAATGATCATGCTTGCGGATTGGCACCCCGATGTATTGGAATTTATTATTTCCAAAATGCAAAATCCTCGTATTCTGCAATTTTTAATGGAAAATATTCAAGATGAGGATATAATTCGTTTAGTTAAGGAAAAATTAAAATTTGTTCACTTAACGGAAGAAGAATACGAAATGTATTCAAGAATTATTCATGTCTCGGAGGAAACAACACCTTCACCATTTCCTGAGGATATAGTAAACAAAGCGAAAAAATTAATTCGCGATGGCGGTAAGTACGAGGTAAATAATCCGGAATTTTTATCCGGTGCCAATATTTCCGTAACCATCACCAGGGATTTTATGAAGGCTGTTGAAGAGGATGACTATTTTGAATTACGCTTCCCGGATGTAAGTAATTATGATGAAGAGACGAAAAAAGAATATAATGAAAAATGGCATAAAATCGGCGATGTCCGTGAATGGGAAGCTTTAGGATATAAAGTGGCAACATATAAACGCATAAAAGCTAGAGAGATGTGGAATCTCATAAATATATGCGCGACATATTCCGCAGAACCGGGTATTTTCTTTATTGATAATGCCAATGAGATGACTAACGCAAAAGGTTACGGGCAAAAGGTCGTTGCCACTAATCCTTGCGGAGAACAACCGCTTGCTCCTTATTCCGTATGTAATTTAGCCGCAATTAATTTGGCTAATATGGTGGATAAACAGCAAGGACGGGTTGATTGGGAAAAATTACGTCGAACTGTCCAAACCGGAGTACGGATGCAGGACAATGTGATTGATTCCACGCCTTATTTCTTAAAGGAAAATAAGGAGCAGGCACTCGGTGAACGGCGTATTGGTTTAGGCATTATGGGTCTGCATGATTTATTGATTTGGTGCGGGGAGCGTTATGGCAGTCCGCAGGGTAATAAATTAGTTGACCAGCTATTCCAGTATATCGCCACAACCGCTTATGAAGCTTCCATTGAATTAGCAAAGGAAAAAGGAAGTTTTCCATTCTTAGAGACACGTGATTTATTTGTGGAATCAGGATATCTTAAGAAGATGCCAAGATATATTCGTGACGGAATCTTAACTTACGGTATCAGAAATTCACATCTTCTGACAATCGCACCGACCGGGTCGACCGGAACGATGGTGGGTGTCTCCACAGGCTTGGAACCTTATTTTGCCTTCACTTATTTTAGAAGTGGCAGACTTGGTAAATACATTGAAGTAAATGCGCAAATCGTTGATGAATTCTTGGAATATCATCCGGAATATACAAAGGATACATTACCTGATATTTTTGTCAGTGCGATGGAATTAACACCGGAGGAACATGCCGATATTCAATGCATAATTCAACGTTGGGTGGACTCATCAATATCCAAGACGGTTAATGCGCCTAGAGGTTTTACTGTTAAAGATGTTGAAAAAGTATACGAAAGATTGTATAAAGGTGGGGCCAAAGGCGGTACCGTTTATGTGGATGGTTCAAGGGATTCACAGGTATTAACGCTTAAAGCCGAGGATAATAAATTAGAACAAATCGATGCAACCCAATTTGGTCTGGAAGTGGATGAAGTCGTTGAAACAAAAACACATCCTGATGATAATATCAATCCGCCAAGGACCAAAGCCAATAAAAATATCGGTGTTGAAATCGGTGATATCTGTCCGATATGTTTAGAAGGAACGGTTGAAGAAATCGGTGGTTGCAATACATGTACAAACTGTAATGCTCAATTGAAGTGCGGATTATAATTTAAGATAAATTATAAAAAGATTATCAAGTTACACTTTGATAGTCTTTTTAATTTCAGCTATAATAATAGATAGTAATGGAGATGATTTCATGGTCATAATTGAAGAAAATAAAAAGGACAGAGCACTTCTTGTGGGAACATATATCGATAATGAAGATGAGTTTTATTATTCCATGGCCGAGTTAAAAAATCTGGCTAAAAGCTGCGATTTAGATGTGGTGGGTGAGATTACCCAGAAACTAAAAACAATTACGCCGAAGACCTATTTGGGAAAAGGAAAAGTTGATGAGATAAAGCAATATGTGGAAGAAAATGATATTGAAGTAGTGGTTCTAAATGATGATCTTTCCACGTCACAGACCGGTAATATCCAGGAAGAAGTGGGATGTCGTGTCATAGACCGTACCTTACTGATACTTGATATTTTTGCGCGACGCGCCAAGACAAAAGAAGCCATTCTTCAGGTGGAAATTGCCCAATTAAAATATATCTTGCCACGGATTAGTATTATGTCGGGTAATTTTAACGAGCGCTTAGGAACACGTGGTCCGGGAGAAACAAAATACGAAATTGACAGAAGAAAAATCGAAAAACGAATTGCCTTATTGGAAACCGAGCTTGAGACCATGGTTTTAAATCGGAAAACGCAAAGAAAAAAACGAATGAAAAATGATATACCCGTAGTCAGCCTGGTTGGTTATACTAACTCCGGTAAATCCACCTTGCTTAATACCTTAATGAATTACAGCAAGGTTAAAAATGAAGATAAAATGGTTTATGCGGAGGACTTATTATTTGCGACTTTGGAAACGACGACAAGGCAAATTGTTTTAGAAGACAATAAGAAATTTTTGGTTACCGATACCGTTGGTTTTGTCAGCAGATTACCCCATCAACTGGTAAAAGCCTTTCGTTCAACACTTGAGGAAATAAGCGAAGCGGATTTAATCCTGCATGTAGTCGATATATCAAATAAAGATTATGAAAGGCAAATAATGATCACGGAAAATGTCCTTAAAGAAATCGGTGTTTCAGATATACCAATCCTGCATGTTTATAATAAAATAGATAAATATGACAGTTTACAGGTTGGTGAGGGGATTTTTATCTCCGCCAAAAATAATCAGAATATTGATGACTTAATCAATGAAATATGTAAAATGCTTTTTCGAAACTATATGACCGTAAGATTACTTATTCCTTATTCCAGCGGTTATGTTTTTAATTATTTAAAAGAAAACGCCAATATCATAAAAGAGAGTTATGTTGATGCGGGAATCGAGGTTACTGTCGAATTAAGTGATGTGTTATATCAAAAATATAAACATTTGCTTAAATAACCCTGTTTTTTTAGGAAAATTATGTTAAAATATTATTTATATTAATAAGAAAATGTTAAGTAATTAGGAGGAAACATGAAGGTAAGAGTTAGATACGCACCTAGCCCAACGGGCTATTTACATATTGGCAATACCAGAACGGCATTATTTAATTATTTATTTGCGAAAAAATATCACGGGGACTTTATCGTGAGAATTGAAGATACCGACGTTGAGCGAAATGTGGAAAACGGTGAAGAATCCCAGTTAAAATATCTGAAGTGGTTGGGTATCGATTATGACGAATCAGTCGATAAGGTTAATCCCAAATATGCTCCTTACAGACAACTTGAGCGGCTTGATATTTATCGTAAATATGCCGAAGAATTAATTGAAAAAGGTTTGGCTTATAAATGTTATTGTACCGAGGAAGAATTGGAAAAGGAACGTGAAGGTTTGTCCGAGGATAAGGCAAGCCATATTCATTATTCCAGACGATGTCTGCGTGCATCAGAAGAAGAACTGGCTGAACTGGAAAAGCGGGGAGAATATACGATTCGTTTTAAAGTGCCGGAAAATGTTAACTATGTTTTTAATGATTTGGTTAAAGGTGAAGTTTCATTTTCATCCGATGATATCGGTGATTGGGTTATTATTAAACGGAACGGTATACCAACTTATAACTTTGCGGTTGTTATCGATGACCATCTGATGGATATTACGCATGTATTACGCGGAGAAGAACACATCACAAATACGCCAAAGCAACTCGGAATCTATCAGGCATTCGGTTGGCAACCTCCGATATTTGGTCATATGACTTTAATTGTTAAAGAGGATGGTAAAAAATTATCCAAACGTGATCCAAACTATATCGCCTTTATTTCGCAGTACGAAGAACTCGGATATTTACCGGAAGCGTTGTTTAATTTTATTTCCCTATTGGGGTGGAGTCCTGAAGGTGAGGAAGAGATTTTATCCAAGGAAGAAATAATCGCTAAATTCGATGAAAAAAGATTATCAAAATCCCCTGCGACATTTGACAGAAATAAATTAATGTATATCAATAATCGTTATATTAAAGAATTGCCGCATGATAAAATGGTTGAGCTGTGCAAACCGCATTTGGAAAAAAATCATATTACGCAAAACCGTAGTGAAGAATGGATTAGGAACCTGGTCAGCGTTTTTCATGACAGAATGTCCTATGGAGCGGAGATAGTATCATTATACCGCGAATTTTTCGAAAATGAATTTATCATTGACGGTGAGGAATTGGAATTAATTAAACAGGATGGTGTTAGAAATACCATTGAAGTGTTTAAAGAGAAAATTCAAGGATTGGAAGACTTTACCGCTGATAACATTCAGGAAGCGATTAAATCAACCGGTAAGGAAACCAAGGCAAAGGGTAAGATGTTATTCATGCCTTGTCGAATTGCCGTGACAGCACAAATGCACGGACCTGAATTACCGAAAATGATTGAGTTATTGGGTAAGGAAGAAGTAATCAAACGTCTGGATAGGACTTTAACATTATTATAATAGCCGCTTATTGCGGCTTTTCGATTTGCGCAAATAAAAATTGTTGCAAAGTGTCAAAAATTAGCACAAAATAAGAATAGCATGCAAAATATATTATAAAGAGGTGAAAAAATGTATATTTTTAATTCGTTAACGAATAAATTGGAAGAGTTTAAAACAATACAACCAAATAAAGTGATGATTTATGTGTGCGGGCCAACAGTATATAACTACATTCATATAGGAAACGCGCGACCTGTTATCTTTTTTGATGTTGTAAAACGTTATTTATTATCATTGGGATATGAGGTTACATTTGTATCGAATATTACCGATGTGGATGATAAAATAATTCAAGCGGCAAAAAATAATAATGTGAGCGAAGAAGTAATTGCCGATAAGTATAAGGCAGCCTTTTTAAATAATATGAAGGATTTAAACTGCTTACCTTATGATATAAACCCGAGTGTGACAGAATACATGCCACATATCATTAAATATATTAAGGATTTGGAAGACATGGGGTATGCGTATGAAGTGGACGGAGACGTTTATTTTTCCGTTAATAAAATTACCTCATACGGACAATTATCAAATCAGGAAACCGAAAACCTTGAGGTTGGAGCTAGAATAACCGAGCATAGTAAAAAGCAAAATCCTCTGGATTTTACCTTATGGAAAAAAACTGATGAGGGTATTCAATGGGATTCACCATGGGGAAAAGGCAGACCCGGTTGGCATACGGAATGCGTGGCCATGATTAATAATACGTTAGGACCATTAATCGATATTCATGGCGGCGGATCTGATTTAAAGTTTCCGCATCATGAAAATGAAATTGCTCAGTCCCAGGCCAAAAACCAAACAAATCTGGCGAATTATTGGATGCATAACGGTAAGCTTCTGATTAATGATGAAAAAATGAGTAAGTCGTTAGGAAATTTTATTTTACTTAAGGATTTTCTGACAAAATATGATTACCGGGTTTTACGTTTATTCATGCTATCCACTCATTATCGGCAACCACTTAATTATACTTTGGAGAATATCGAAAACAGTAAAAATGAAATTGAAAAAATGGAATCTGCTTTTAAGACCTTACAGCTGAAGTTAGATTTATATCATTATTTGGATAAGGATGTAAAGATTGCCGGAAATCAATTTATTGACCTGTTTAATGAGGCCATGGATGATGATTTTAACACGGCAAATGCGATAACCGCATTAATGAGTTTAATCAAAGAAATTAATAAAGTGGTCAGAAAACAAACATTTTCTGATGAAGAATTAAATTATATGTTGCAGTTATATTTAACATTTAAGCAGATGTTAAATATCATGGGCATTGATTTTACCGTTATCAGGTTAGACGATAGCTTGCGGAATTTAATTTTTACCCGTGATGAAGCAAGAAAAAATAAGGATTTTGCCAAGTCCGATGAAATCAGGGCAATCTTACAGGAAAAAGGAATAAATATTTAAACATGGAAAACTATAAATTATTAAACGGCGTGGCATTGGCATTTGTCGGTGATTCGTATTATGATTTGATGATTAGAAAATATTTGCTTGATAAAGGATATACTAAAGTAAACGATTTACATAAGAAAGCTACCAAATATGTGTCCGCTGCGGCACAGGCAAGTGTCATAAATGAGTTGATAGTTCGAAATTTTCTTACAAGTAATGAAATAGAGGTAGTGAATCGCGGCAGAAATGCCAAAACTAATCATGGAAGACAGAATGTTGATATTTTAACATATAAACACAGCACATCCTTTGAAGCATTAATTGGTTATTTATATTTGACTAATGAATTAAAGAGGTTGGATGAAATAATCGGCATGTCAATTAAAATAATTGAAGGCGGGAATTAAGATGGCGGAAATGATATATGGTAAAAATACGGTCCTGGAAATAATTTACGCTAATCATCCGATTGAGGAAATATGGCTGATTGAATCAATTCTTAATAAGGAATCGGAACTTTTAAGAGTAATAAAAGATCATAATATTAAGTATCGGATTGTTGAGCGAAAAAAGCTTGATGAACTCGTAAAGGGTAATCATCAGGGAATCATGGCGATGATTGCGCCCTTTCCTTATTATACGATAGATGATATGTTAAATGACGCAAATAAAAAAGGGGAAAATCCCTTTCTGGTGATACTTGACGGGTTGGAGGATCCCCATAATTTAGGAGCCATATTAAGAACTGCCGAATGTTGCGGCGTACATGGTGTCATAATACCGAAAAACCGTTCCGTCGGCTTAAATGCTACGGTCGCAAAGCTTTCCACAGGAGCGATAAAATATGTTAAGGTAGCAAAGGTCACAAATTTGACAACAACAATTAAAGAACTAAAAAGTAAAGGTTTGTGGGTTATCGGCAGTGACGCCGATACAGATATCGATTATCGGAAGATGGATGCCACATTACCGGTTGCGATTGTAATCGGCGGTGAAGGAAAAGGAATAAGCCGTTTGGTAAAGGAAAATTGTGACATGGTTGTGAAATTACCGATGAAAGGAAGGATTACCTCTTTAAATGCCTCAGTTGCTGCTTCAGTTATCCTATATGAAGTATTAAACCAACGTTGTCCCCTCTAATTATTAAGGAGGGAATAAATTGCATCAATTAGATGGTAATGTTGATGAAATTTTAATTAAATATGAATATATTATTAAGATAGTCCTTTCTAAATATAATATAGACCGAAGCGATTATGACGATGCTTTTCAAGAAGGCAGAATAGGACTTTATAAAGCAATTAACGCTTTTAAAAAAAATAAAGGAGCGAGCTTCATCACGTTTGCTTCACTATGCATTAATCGACAGATTTTATCTTTTTTAAGAAGTCAGGGAAGAAATAAAAATAAAATTAATAAATATACCAGTTCCTTGGATTATTCCGAGGAGGAAATATTTAAATTAAGCAATAGGCAAAATAACATCGAAAACTACATTTTTACCAAAATGTACTATGAAAGTGTCTATCGAAATGCTTTTCTTCTCATGAATAAATTGGAAAAGCTCATTTACTTTCACTATTTATTCGGTTATACGATCAATGAACTAAGCGAAGAATATAATATATCTAAGAAGAAAATCTATTTTATCATCGCTAAGGCAAAGAAGAAGATTGAACAAAAACTGAATGACTATTGACAACTATCCGTTTATTTGCTAAAGTATTATAAGTTAGAATGTATAATGCAGGTGATAATTATGAGAACAAAAGTGATTTTAGTTTGTACCGAATGCCTATCACGAAATTATACTGCCGATAAAAATAAATTGACTTCTATCGAACGTTTGGAGGTCAAAAAGTTTTGTAAACAATGCAATAAACATACCTTACATAAGGAAACCAAATAGGAGGATAAAAATGGATGCTCAAAATGAAAAAAGCATTAATAAAAATTTAATTTACGGTATTATCAGATATATCAGCGGCGTGCTGGGATTTTTTGGAATTATATTGGCGATTTTAACGGTTACCGGTGCTGTCGGCTGGTTTCTAATAGAAATTCATTATACAAAACCTTATACTGAGGATACAAAGTTAACATTATCATTAACTTCATCAATATTGGGAATCTTCTTTTTATTTATCGCATTCTCAAAACAAATTGATCAATTCTTTAGTTATTTGGAATCGCATCGGATAAAGACAACAAAAAAAGAAGATGTTGCCGGAGTTACGATTGAATCAATCTTTTTTACGGTAATCGCGCTTGTATTAATCGTTTTAGCTTTATTGTTAGCTACAGGTACGTTATTACTTAAAACTGATTTACCGATATTAGGAACAGCAACAAAGACCGTATTGATTGTTTCTTTGATTCTATTAGCATTACTAGCTATTTTAACCGCATTTAACAAAACAATAATTCAATCAGTAAAGGAAATGAAAAAGGTACATTGGCCTACGGGTACGGAAATGCTTGATTATTGTAATAAAGTGTTTTTCTTTATCATCTTCTTTGCTTTATTCTTCCTTATCTTAGATTTAATCTATACAAATGTTCCTAAACGAATTGAACATCTATTCGGTATTGATTTATGATGATTTTTCTTCACATTACTAGGAGGTTTTCATAATGGAAGAAAAAAATTGGTATGTTGTTCAAACATATTCTGGTTTAGAAAATACGGTAAAAAATAATTTAGAGCGACGAATTGAATCAATGGGCATGGCGGATCAAATTTTTCGCGTGATTATACCTGAGGAAACGGAAGTAGAAATCAAAAAGGGTGTAAAAAAAGAAAAAGTTAAAAAAATTTTCCCCGGTTATGTTTTTATCGAAATGATTGTTACGGATGATTCCTGGTATGTTGTTCGTAATACGCCTAATGTGACCGGTTTTATCGGTTCGAGTGGAAAAGGTGCAAAACCCGTGCCTTTGCGCCCTGAAGAAATTGATCCGATTCTTAAGAAATTAGGGCTTCACCGTAATGAAGTTAATCTAGAGGTTAAAGTCGGCGAACAAGTCCGTATTAAATCGGGTCCGTTTACCGGTCAAATTGGTGTTGTGGATGAAATAGACTACGATAAGTTGATTCTAAAAGTTTTAGTGGATTTCTTCGGCAGACAGACAAAATTTGAAGTTGAATTCACACAAGTTGAAAAAATTTAAAAAAATATTGATTTTATTTTAAAATCGTGGTAACATAGTATAGCTAGCGTTCATTTAGCTATGCTTTTTTATTGTGTATTTTGCGTGGGAGGATTTAGATGATCCAATTACCACATCACGGACCAGAGGAGGTGTTGTCTCGTGGCTAAACAAGTTACAAAAGTTATTAAATTGCAGTTAAATGCTGGTAAAGCAACTCAGGCTCCACCAGTCGGACCAGCTTTAGGTCAAGCAGGGGTTAATAGTGCTCAATTCGTATCTGAATTCAATGAACGTACGCGTGATATGATGGGTAATGTTATTCCTGTAGTCATAACAGTATATGATGATCGCTCATTTACATTTATTACAAAAACACCACCAGCTTCTGATTTATTAAAGAAAGCTGCTGGAATCACAAGCGGATCATCAAATGCAAAGACAACAAAAGTAGCTACCATAAAACGCGATAAAGTACGTGAAATCGCTGAAATGAAGATGCCTGATTTAAACGCAAATGACATTGAAGCTGCTACAAGGATAATTGAAGGAACAGCTAGAAACATGGGAATCGCTATTGAAGATTAACTACTTTTAGGTTGTGAAGCAACCTAAATTGTGGGAGGAGATTCCGTTTTAACCACATTTTAGGAGGTGCCAAGATGGCTAGTATAGGAAAGAAACACGCTGAGGCTTTAAAACTAGTTGACAGAGCTAAGCTTTATTCACTTGATGAAGCTGTGGATTTGGCTAAAAAAACAAGTCATGTTAAGTTTGATGCTACAGTAGAGCTGGCTTTTAGATTAGGGCTTGATCCGCGTAAAGCAGAGCAAAACTTACGTGGTGCCATTGTTTTACCTCATGGGACAGGTAAGACGCGCACTGTTTTAGTTCTTGCTCAAGGTGAGAAAGCAAAAGAAGCTACTGAGGCTGGAGCTGATTATGTAGGGGATGTTGATTATATTAATAAGATTCAACAAGGTTGGTTCGAATTTGATGTAATCGTAGCAACTCCCGACATGATGCCGCAATTGGGTAAATTGGGTCGTGTGTTAGGACCTAAAGGATTAATGCCAAACCCAAAAACAGGTACGGTTACAACCGATATAGCTAAAGCAGTTAGTGAAATCAAAGCCGGAAAAGTTGAATATCGTGTTGACAAGGCTGGTAACATTCATGTTACTGCTGGAAAAGTATCATTTGATAATGTTAAATTAGTTGAAAACATTAAAACGATTTATGATACGATTGTGCGAGTTAAACCATCGACTGTTAAAGGCGTATACATTAAAAATATGTCTTTGACAACGACTATGGGTCCGGGAATTAAAGTTGACCCAAATTTAATTAAATAACTGAATACTAAATAATACCGTAGACAGTAGGGGCTAAAAGCTTAATTATCCTACCGAGGTTATGATAATTATTTATAAATGATTATATTGTCCTCTTAGCTACGGCAGGAGGACTTTTTTTCTCCTACGGTATAAATCAACTCAGGAGGTGTAATGATGAATTCAGCAATTTTAGAAACTAAAAAACAACAAGTTACTGAACTTGCAGAAAGAATTAAAAATTCAGTATCATGCGTAGTTGTTGATGCTCGTGGCTTAACAGTTAAAGAATCTACTGAATTACGTAAACAACTTCGAGCAGAAGGTGTTGATTTACAAGTTTATAAAAACAATATTTCTGCTCGTGCTGCAAGAGAAGCCGGTTATAACAAATTAAGTGAAATATTTGTCGGACCTAGCGCCATCGCTTTTAGTGTTAACGATGCTGTGGCTCCTGCGAGAATTATCTATGATTTTAGTTCTAAACATGAAAAATTAGAACTAAAAGGTGGATTTATTGAAAGAAAAATCGTAACTGTACAACAATTGGCAGAGGTTGCTAAATTGCCTAACAAAGACGGTATGTTATCTATGCTTTTATCCGTATTGCAGGCACCTATGCGTAATTTGGCTTATGCGATTAAACAAATTGCGGAAAAAGATAACGCGGTTCAAGTTAGTGAATAACTTATAATTATTTTAAGGAGGAAAATTTAAAATGGCAAAATTAACTACAACTGAAATTATTGAGTCATTAAAAGAAATGACGATATTGGAATTAAATGATTTAGTAAAAGCAATTGAAGAGGTATTCGGTGTTACTGCTGCTGCACCTGTTGCTGTTGCCGCCGGTGCTCAAGAAGAAGCAAAACAAACAGAATTTGACGTAATCTTAACTAGTGCCGGAGCAGCAAAAATCGGTGTTATTAAGATTGTTCGTGAATTAACAGGATTAGGCTTAAAAGAAGCTAAGGAATTAGTGGATTCCGCACCTAAAGCTATTAAGGAAAAAGTTTCCGAAGATGAAGCTAAATCAATTAAAGCCCAATTAGAAGAAGCCGGCGCCGTAGTAGAAATTAAATAATAAATTGATAGTATGATTAACCTGGGAAGTGAGACTTCTCAGGTTTTTGTGCTTAAATTTGAAAATTTTGGTTAAATTTATTAAAGAGGTGAATACTTTTGACGAGTCATTACTATAATAATAATTTAGAGACGAAAAGTAATGAAAAAATAATTAAGGATAAAGTGTTGTCACATGAATTAACCTTTATTACGGATCATGGTGTTTTTTCAAAGGATAAAATCGATTATGGATCTAGAGTATTAATTAAAGCCTGTAGTTTTGAACCCTGGTATAAAAATGTTCTTGATGTGGGATGCGGGTATGGACCAATCGGCATAAGTTTGGCTAAGGAATTTTCAAATATCAGCTTCACTCTTATTGATGTCAACTTGAGAGCACTGGAATTAGCGAAAAGAAATGCGGCGCTAAACAATTTAAAAAATATTACCATTTTTGAAAGTAATATTTATGAAATGATAAATACTAAATATGATTGCATAATATCAAATCCGCCGATTAGGGCTGGTAAAAAAGTTGTGCATCAGATATTGGAAGAATCAATAAATTACTTGAACGAAAAAGGTTCAATTTATATTGTTATACAAAAAAAACAGGGAGCCCCTTCGGCTTTTGTGAAATTAGAAGAGGTTTTTGGAAATTGTACGATTGTATGTCGTGATAAAGGATATTATGTGCTAAAAAGTATCAAAAATTAATCAAAATTCTATTGATTGTCATAAGATAATATGTTAATATAATATAATGCCTGTATGTTGTTTAAAAAAGGTAAAATATATAAAACTCCTAAAAAATCAAACAATTTTTACATTAAGGGGTGGTTCTCTTGAACACACAAAACAATCACTACAAAGAAATTAAATATGGAAGAAAAAGAGTACGTCGTAGCTATTCTCGTATTAGCGGAGCCCTTGAATTACCTAATCTGATTGAGATTCAAACCAATTCCTATGGTAAGTTTTTAAATGAAGGTATGACACAAATGTTTAATGACATTTCACCAATCAAAGACCATAGTGAAAATTTGATATTGGAATTTGTTGGGTATGACATTGGACAACCAAAATATGATGTTTTAGAAGCTAAGGAACGTGATGTAACTTATTCAGCGCCATTAAAGGTTAAGGTTAGGTTGACAAATTTAGAAAAACAAGAAGCAGTTGAACAAGAGGTATTTATGGGTGATTTACCATTAATGACTGATACGGGAACCTTTATCATTAATGGAGCCGAAAGAGTTATAGTCACACAACTTGTCCGTTCATCCGGTGTTTACTACAGTAATAAGGACATTGATAAAAAAAGCGGAAAAGAAAAAATCAGCGGTCAAATTATTCCTACACGCGGAGCCTGGCTGGAATTTGAAGAAGACGCCAAACAGATTGCCTATGTTCGCGTGGATAGAACTCGTAAATTACCCGTCACAGTTTTACTAAAAGCATTGGGGTTATCAACTAAGGAAGAAATAATTGACCTTTTTGGAGAAAATGTATTATTGTTAAATGCTTTTGATAAGGATTCAACCGAAAACTGTCAGGAAGCATTGTTGGAAATATATGAAAAATTACGACCTGGGGAACCGCCAACCATAGAAGGAGCAAGAAGTTTATTTTATGCTCGCTTTTTTGATGAAAAACGTTATGACTTGGCAGCAGTTGGCCGTTATAAATTCAATAAAAAACTAAATATGTTTAGTCGATTGATCAATCAAGAACTTGCCGAACCGTTAATAGATAATGAGACAGGTGAAGTTCTCTTTGATGCTGGTCATATTTTTAAACAGGAAGATTATGACAAAATGATTGAAGATGGTGTAAATACCGCTGCAATCAACAGAAAGAAAATTCACTTATTTGAATCTTTAGAAGATGTGGACTGCTATGTGCAAACAGCAAAAGTTAAATATGAAACAGAAGACGGAGAAATAATCGATATTACGATTGTCGGCAACAATCAAAATGAAGAGAGACTCGTTGTAAGTACCAGCGATATACTTGCCGCTGTCAGTTATTATTTTAATTTATTATATGGTATCGGTAATTTTGATGATATCGATCATTTGGGAAACAGACGTTTACGTTTAGTCGGTGAATTACTGCAAAATCAATTTAGAATCGGTTTGACAAGAATGGAAAGAGTAGTGCGTGAAAGAATGTCGACACAAGAGGCCGAACATTTGACACCGCAAAACTTAATAAATATCAGACCGGTAACGGCGGCAATTAAAGAGTTTTTCGGAAGTTCACAATTGTCACAGTTCATGGATAAAGTAAATCCGCTAGCTGAATTATCGAATAAACGTCGTTTATCAGCATTAGGTCCTGGAGGATTGACCAGAGAAAGGGCATCAATGGAAGTCCGTGACGTTCATTACTCTCATTATGGACGGATGTGTCCGATTGAAACCCCTGAAGGACCAAATATCGGATTGATAAATCAATTATCCACATATGCCAAGGTAAATGAATACGGTTTTATCGAGACACCTTATCGTAAGGTACGGGTAATTGACGGTAAAGCGTATATAACCGATGAAGTGGATTATTTTACGGCTGATGAGGAGGATAATTATATTCTTTCTCAGGCTAATGTTAAAGTCGATGAAAATATGGCAATTATTGAAGAAAAAGTTATTGCCCGTCATCGCGGTGAAACAATATTGGTAAGTCCGTTAGAAGTCAATTATGTGGACGTATCGCCTAAACAAATTGTTTCGGTAGCCACAGCCTGTATACCATTTTTGGAGCATGATGATGCAAACCGCGCCCTAATGGGAGCTAACATGCAGCGTCAGGCTATTCCATTGCTGGTTCCTGAAGCACCGATTGTCGGTACCGGTATAGAATATAAAACGGCTAAGGATTCAGGTTCGGCTGTCATTGCCAAACAATCTGGAGTGGTAGAATATGTGGATTCCAAGCTTATTCGTATCCGTAATTTAAAAGGCGGACTGGATAATTACAAGTTAATTAAATTCGTCCGTTCTAATCAGAGTACTTGTGTTAATCAAAAGCCAATAGTCGAAGTAGGAGAAACCGTGGAAGCCGGAGATGTAATCGCCGACGGATTTTCCATGGATCAGGGGGAACTGGCACTAGGCCGTAATGTACTAGTAGCCTTTATGACATGGAACGGTTATAACTATGAAGATGCGATTATCATGAGTGAGCGTTTGGTTAAAGAGGATGTTTACACATCCATTCATATAGAAGAATATGAAATCGAAGCCCGCGACACCAAACTGGGACCTGAAGAAATCACCCGTGATATTCCGGGTGTCAGTGACGAGGCTTTAAAAGATTTGGATGAACGAGGAATCATCCGTATCGGTGCTGAGGTAAAAGAGGGTGGCTATTTAGTCGGAAAGGTTACGGCTAAAGGGCAAACTGATTTGTCAGCCGAAGAAAGATTATTACACGCCATTTTTGGTGAAAAAGCACGTGAAGTGCGTGATACCTCACTAAGGGTTCCTCATGGCGGCGAAGGAATCGTTCATGATGTTAAGCATTTTACCCGTAAAAACGGTGATGAAATGGCACCGGGTGTAAACGAGGTCATTCGCGTTTACATTGTGCAAAAACGTAAAATTTCCGAAGGGGATAAGATGGCGGGACGTCATGGAAATAAAGGTGTTATCTCAAAGATATTACCTGAAGAAGATATGCCATTCTTACCGGATGGAACTATTTGTGATATTATGTTAAACCCATTAGGGGTACCATCCCGTATGAATATCGGGCAAATCCTTGAATTACACTTAGGTATGGCTGCTCGAAAATTAGGTATTCATATTGCAACCCCAGTTTTTGACGGAGTAGAAATAGAAGACCTAGACGCTATTATACGCGAAGCAAATATGACAGAAGATGCAAAAACGATTCTTTATGATGGTAGAACAGGTGATCCGTTCGATAATCGTATTTCTGTTGGTGTAATGTATATGATCAAGTTGGCTCACATGGTTGATGATAAATTACACGCACGGTCAACAGGTCCTTATTCACTAGTCACACAACAACCATTGGGTGGTAAAGCACAATTTGGTGGTCAAAGATTTGGTGAAATGGAGGTTTGGGCACTTGAAGCATATGGCGCCGCTTATACACTTCAAGAAATCTTGACGGTCAAATCCGATGATATTATTGGTCGTGTAAAAGTGTACGAAGCCATTATTAAAGGTGAACAAATTCCGGATCCGGGTGTACCTGAATCATTCCGCGTATTAATTAAGGAGCTTCAGGCACTTGGAATGGATGTTAAAATTACGAATGCCGATCACGATGAGATTGAATTAAAGGATAGTCTTTTAGAAGAATCCACTGTAAGAGAAATCAGCGGAATTGAAGACGAATATCATTTAGAATATCGTTCTCAGGTCAATAACGACGATAATATTGATGAAATCGATGATGATGAGTTGTTTGATGAAGATGATTTATATGATGAGAACGATGATTTTGATGATGACGCCGAATAATTCAAGATTCACATTATAATTGAATATAATGAATAACCTAACAGGGAGGAATTACCTTGGTTGATGTTAATAATTTTAATTTTATGAGAATAGGTTTGGCTTCACCGGAAAAGATTCATGAATGGTCACACGGTGAAGTATTGAAGCATGAAACGATAAATTACCGTACTTTAAAACCGGAAAAAGACGGACTATTTTGTGAACGTATTTTTGGTCCGACTAAGGACTGGGAATGTAATTGCGGAAAATATAAAAAAATTCGTTACAAAGGTGTGGTCTGCGACCGATGTGGTGTTGAAGTTACGCAGGCTAAAGTCAGAAGAGAGCGGATGGGTCATATAGAACTTGCTGCTCCCGTAGCTCATATCTGGTATTTTAAAGGAATTCCATGCCGTATGGCATTATTACTGGATATGTCTCCTAAATCATTAGAGGAAGTAATGTATTTCATCTCCTATGTCGTAGTCGATCCGGGCAATACACCTTTATTGAAAAAACAAATCTTAAGCGAAAAAGAATTTGAAAAATATGAACGTGAATACGGTAATAAATTTAAAGCAGGTATGGGTGCTGAAGCAATTAAGAAATTGCTTCAAGAAATTGATCTGGAAAAAGAAGCAAAAGCATTACGTGATGAATTAAAGACAACGCAGGGGCAAAAACATGCTAAAATAATAAAACGCCTTGAAGTAATTGAGGCATTTAAACATTCCGGAAACAAACCAGAATGGATGATTTTGGAAGCATTACCCGTAATACCACCGGAAATTCGTCCGATGATTCAATTAGACGGCGGACGATTTGCGACCAGTGATTTAAACGATTTATACCGTAGGGTAATTAATCGTAATAACCGCTTAAAAAAATTGATTGAGATAGGCGCTCCAAGTATTATCGTAAGAAATGAAAAACGGATGCTTCAGGAAGCGGTTGATGCGCTTATTGATAATGGTCGCCGTGGTAAAGCTATCATGGGTGCGGGAAATAGACCTTTAAAATCCCTATCCCATACATTAAAAGGAAAGCAAGGCCGTTTCCGTCAGAACTTATTAGGAAAACGTGTCGATTATTCCGGACGATCAGTAATCGTCGTCGGACCTAATTTAAAGATGTATCAATGCGGTTTGCCTAAAGAAATGGCTTTGGAATTATTTAAACCATTCGTCATTAAAGAATTAGTCAAGCGGACAATTGCCCAAAATATTAAGGGAGCTAAAAAGTTAATCGAGAGACTTGATGACCGCGTATGGGACGTTGTGGAAGATGTTATTAAAGAACATCCGGTATTATTAAACCGTGCTCCGACCTTACACCGTTTGGGTATTCAGGCATTTGAACCTAAACTAGTCGAAGGTCGCGCGATTAGACTGCATCCTTTAGTAACACCGGCATTTAACGCCGACTTTGACGGTGACCAAATGGCCGTCCATGTTCCTTTATCGCAGGAGGCGATTGCGGAAGCAAGACTATTGATGCTTGCATCTAATAATATCTTAAATCCTAAGGATGGTAAACCGGTTGTTACTCCATCCCAAGACATGGTTTTAGGAAATTATTATTTGACAATCGAAAAAGCAAATGACAAAGGCGAAGGTATGATTTTTAAAGATATGAATGAAGCTATTATGGCTTATGAAAACCATTATATTACCCTTCATTCCCGTATCGCCATACCGGCTGACACCTTTAAAACAAGTAAGTTAAGTGATAAATACAATAGTCACTATTTAATAACCACATTAGGAAAATTGATTTTTAATGATATTTTTCCGGAGTCATTTCCTTATTTAAATGAACCTACTATTGCTAATCTGGAAAATGATGTGCCGGGAACACACTTTGTACCTAGGGGTGCCAATGTCATTGAATTTATTAAGAATAAAAAAATAGTCGAACCTTTTAAAAAGAAATTCTTGGGGTCAATCATTCTAGAAATATTCAGACTTTACAAGACGACGGAAACCTCTAGAATGCTTGATAACATGAAGGATTTAGGATTTAAATATTCGACTATCGCCGGTATGACAATTTCCTATACGGATGTAGTTATATCTGAGGAAAAATACCGAAAAATTGATGAAACTCAAGAAAAAGTTGATAAAATAAATCAACTGTACAGAAGAGGATTATTAACCAATAACGAACGCTACCGTCTAGTTATCAAGGAATGGGAAAAAACAAAAGAGGATATGAAGGATATTGTTATGAGTGCCCTGCCGCAGGATAATCATATTTATATGATGCAGGATTCGGGTGCTCGTGGTAATGCTTCAAACTTCTTGCAATTAGCTGGTATGCGTGGATTGATGGCAAATCCTAAGGGAGAAACCATTGAATTACCAATCACTTCATCATTCCGCGAAGGATTATCGGTTTCCGAGTTCTTTATTTCCACTCATGGTGCCCGTAAGGGATTAGCCGATACGGCTTTAAAAACCGCCGACTCAGGATATCTTACCAGAAGACTGGTTGATGTTGCGCAGGATGTAATCGTAAGAGAAGAGGATTGCGGAACGGATAAAGGTATTAAAGTAGGGGAAATCGTTATCGGTAAAGAAAGAATTGAATCGCTTGAAGAACGGATTGCCGGACGTTATTTGGCCAAGGATGTTTATCATCCTGAAACTAAGGATATAATTGCCAGACGTAACGAATATATTAATGAAGAAACAGCAAAAGCAATTGTCGATGCCGGCATTACCGAAGTACATATTCGCAGTGTTTTAACCTGTGACGCACAACATGGCGTATGTAAGAAATGCTACGGACGTAATCTGGCAACCGGAGAAGTCGTGGAGATCGGTGAGGCAGTCGGTGTAATGGCTGCACAATCAATCGGTGAACCGGGAACACAGCTTACAATGCGTACCTTCCATACCGGTGGAGTCGCCGGTTCAGATATCACACAAGGTTTACCTCGTGTACAGGAATTGTTTGAGGCGAGAAATCCAAAAGGTAGAGCTACGATATCGGAAATTGACGGTGTCGTGATAAAAGTCGATCTGAAAAAAGACGGAAGATATGAAGTTCATATTAAGAATAATATTACCAGTGATGAAAAAACATATCTGTTACCTTATGGAATCGAGCCAATTGTCAGTGAAAAACAAGAAATTAAAGCCGGAGATTTAATTACCGAAGGACCTATCGATCCAAAAGAGTTACTGCGGGTTAAAGATGTTGAAAGTGCTCAAAAATATATTTTAAGAGAAGTTCAACGTGTGTACCGTGCTCAAGGGGTTGAAATTCAAGATAAACATATCGAGGTAATAATACGTCAGATGACGCAAAAGGTTAAAATAGCCCAACCGGGTGATACCGAATTGTTACCTGGACAAATGATTTCAAGACATGAATTTGATGAGCATAATGAAAAAATCGATATTATTGCCGGACAAAGCCCGGCAGTAGGAGTTCCTGTAATGCTTAGAATTACTAAAGCCGCACTTGAAACAGATTCATTCTTATCGGCTGCATCATTCCAGGAAACTACAAGGGTATTGACTGATGCCGCAATTAAAGGTAAAGTTGATAAATTAATGGGATTAAAAGAAAACGTGATTATCGGTAAATTAATACCTGCCGGAACCGGTGTTGTACCGTTAAGTAATATCGAAGTATCCATTAAAGAAACTTCATATGAAGATGAAGTAGATAAAGACAGCAATGAATTTGTTTATCAAAACCCGGCTAATTACTAAGATAAAAAAATAAAAAAATGTTGACAAAGATTAGCCAAATTGATAAAATATTAAAGGCGTTTCAGAAAATTATGTTTTGCAGGGGAACTTGCAAAACTTAGTTTTTGGGCAAAAATGAACCACCTGGATATGTGGTACTAGATTTAATTTGGAAAGGAGGAAATAAAATGCCTACAATTAGTCAATTAGTTCGTAAGGGTCGTAAATCAAAAGTGGTAAAATCAAAATCTCCACATTTAAATATTGGCTTCAATAATTTGGAAAAGAGATTTACTGAAACATCATCCCCACAAAAACGTGGTGTATGTACTCGTGTTGGAACAATGACACCTAAAAAACCTAACTCTGCTTTACGTAAATTTGCCCGTGTTCGTTTAACTAACGGATTGGAAGTTACAGCTTATATTCCTGGTATCGGACATAAATTACAAGAGCACAGCGTGGTTTTAATTCGTGGTGGACGTGTTAAGGACTTGCCAGGGGTACGTTATCATATTATTCGTGGTACTCTAGATGCTACCGGTGTAGAAAATCGTAAACAAGGTCGCTCATTATATGGAGCTAAACGACCAAAAGTTGCTAAAAAATAATGCATTTTGTTAATTGAATAAAAATTAATGAAAGGAGGAGATTTAGATGCCTCGTAAAGGTAATGTACCAAAAAGAGACGTATTACCAGATCCTATCTATAATTCAAAATTAGTTACTAGATTAATTAATAATATTATGTTAGATGGTAAAAAAGGTGTTGCTCAGGGAATTTTATATGGAGCATTTAAAAGAATTGAAGCAAAAACAGGAAATAGTCCTATAGAAGTTTTTGAGAAAGCACTAGAAAATATAATGCCTATTCTTGAAGTTAGATCACGCCGTATTGGTGGTGCTAACTATCAGGTACCGGTTGAGGTACGTTCAGACCGTCGTGTTACTTTAGGGTTACGTTGGTTAACTCAATATGCACGCTTACGCAATGAAAAAACTATGGAAGAACGATTGGCAAATGAGATAATTGATGCTTCAAATAATATCGGTAATTCAGTTAAAAAACGTGAAGATACTCATAAAATGGCTGAAGCTAATAAGGCATTTGCTCATTACAGATGGTAAACCTTTGGTTTATAAAAGTAATTAATTTGTATATACTATTCAAGATAGACTTACTCACAGGAGGTAAAACATGAGTAGAGCATTCCCGTTAGAGAGAACTCGTAATATCGGAATAATGGCTCATATTGATGCAGGAAAAACAACAACTACAGAGCGGATTCTGTATTACACTGGAAGAATTCACAAAATCGGTGAAGTTCATGAAGGTGCTGCAACGATGGACTGGATGGAACAAGAACAAGAACGTGGAATAACTATTACTTCTGCTGCGACTACTGCTCAATGGAAAAATCATCGTATCAATATTATTGATACACCCGGGCACGTCGACTTTACAGTTGAAGTTGAAAGGTCACTACGTGTTTTAGACGGTGCAGTTACAGTATTGGATTCGCAATCAGGAGTAGAGCCACAAACAGAAACCGTGTGGCGTCAAGCAACAACATATGGGGTGCCTAGAATCGTTTATTGTAATAAAATGGATAAAATGGGTGCTGATTTTAACTATTCTATCCAATCATTACATAAGAGACTAGGAGCTAATGCTCATGCTATTCAAATGCCTATTGGAGCTGAAGACAAATTTCGTGGTATTATAGACCTTATTGAAATGAAGGCTTATTTTTATCACAGTGATGATGGAACTAATATAGAAGTTACAGAAATTCCAGAAGAGTATTTAGAAGAAGCAAAAATGCAAAGAGAAGCATTAATCGAAGCAGTTGCTGAAACTGATGAAGAATTAATGATGAAATACCTAGAAGGAGAAGAAATAACGATACCGGAAATCAAAAACGCTATTCGTAAAGCAACATGTAAAGTAGAATTCTTCCCTGTTTTATGCGGTTCATCATTTAAAAATAAAGGTGTTCAACTAATGTTAGATGCGGTAGTTGATTACTTGCCTGCACCTATTGATATTCCGTCAATAAAAGGAAAATTGGCTGATGGTACTGAAATAGAACGTCATGCAAGTGATGATGAACCATTCTCTGCTTTAGCATTCAAGGTTATGACCGACCCGTTTGTCGGAAGATTAACATATTTCCGTGTATACTCGGGAAAGATTAATTCGGGGTCATATATCTTAAATTCAACCAAAGATCAACGCGAAAGATTAGGTCGCATTCTCCAAATGCATGCTAATCATCGCGAAGAGATTAAAGAAGTATTTTCCGGCGATATTGCTGCGGCAGTAGGATTAAAAAATACAACCACCGGCGATACATTATGTGATGTTGATCATCCGGTTATCTTAGAATCAATGGAATTCCCGGACCCAGTTATCCATGTGGCTATTGAACCAAAAACAAAAGCGGACCAGGATAAAATGGGTATCGCCTTACAGAAATTAGCCGAAGAAGATCCGACATTCCAAGCGCATACAGATAAGGAAACCGGAGAGACGATCATTGGCGGCATGGGTGAATTACACTTAGAAATAATTGTTGACCGAATGAAACGTGAATTTAAAGTGGAAGCCAATGTTGGTGCCCCACAGGTATCTTATCGTGAAACAATTAAAACTACTGCCCAATGCGAGGGTAAATTCGTCCGTCAATCCGGAGGACGTGGTCAGTACGGTCATGTATGGATTCGTTTTGAACCGGCTAAACGTGGAGAAGGTTATGAATTCAAGGATGAAATAGTCGGAGGAACTGTTCCTCGAGAATATATTCCGGCTGTTCAGAAGGGCTTGGATGAGGCTTTACAAAATGGTTTGGTTGCCGGATATCCTGTAGTTGACATTAAAGCAGCTTTATATGATGGTTCTTATCATGAGGTTGACTCATCAGAAATGGCATTTAAGATTGCGGCTTCATTAGCTTTAAAAGAAGCGGCTAAAAAATGCAACCCTGTAATTTTGGAACCAATTATGGCAGTTGAAATTGTTGTACCTGATGAATATATGGGAACAGTAATCGGTGATATCGTAAGTCGTCGCGGTCGACCTGAAGGAACGGAAACCAGAGGAAATGCGAAGGTAATTAAAGCTAGCGTACCTTTAAGTGAAATGTTCGGGTATGCGACAGCTCTTCGTTCCAATACCCAAGGACGCGGAATATTTACGATGCAGTTCCACCATTACGAAGAGGTTCCAAAATCAATTTCAGAAGAAATAATTAAGAAAAATAGTTAATCAAATGAAACATCTATGCTTGCTTTATTGCAAGTAGTAATGTAAAATAATATTATTGAAAAAGTATTTATTAAGGAGGAAATTTTAAATGGCAAAAGCTAAATTCGAACGTACTAAACCACATGTTAATATTGGTACAATCGGACACGTTGACCATGGAAAAACAACTTTAACAGCAGCAATCACAGCTGTTTTAGCAAAAACTGGTGGAGCTTCATTCATGGCTTATGATCAAATTGATGCTGCTCCTGAAGAAAAGGCTCGTGGTATTACCATTAATACAGCTCACGTTGAATATCAAACTGAATCACGTCACTATGCACACGTTGACTGCCCAGGGCATGCTGACTATGTTAAAAATATGATTACCGGTGCTGCTCAAATGGACGGTGCTATCCTAGTAGTTTCTGCAGCTGACGGTCCAATGCCACAAACCCGTGAACACATTTTGTTATCACGTCAGGTAGGAGTACCTCGTTTAATCGTATTCTTAAACAAATGTGATATGGTGGATGATGAAGAATTATTAGAATTAGTTGAAATGGAAGTTCGTGATTTGTTAACAGAATACGAATTCCCTGGAGATGAAGTTCCTGTAATTCGCGGTTCAGCACTTGGTGCATTAGATGGTGATGAAAAATGGGTTAAATCTATCTATGAATTAATGAAGGCTGTTGATGAGTATATTCCAACTCCAGTTCGTGAATCAGACAAACCATTCTTAATGCCAATTGAAGACGTATTCACTATTACCGGTCGTGGAACAGTTGCTACAGGACGTGTTGAACGTGGTCAAGTAAAAGTTGGTGACACTGTTGCAATCGTTGGTTTAAGAGAAACAAAACAAACTGTATGTACAGGTGTTGAAATGTTCCGTAAGATATTGGATTACGCAGAAGCCGGAGACAATATCGGAGCATTATTACGTGGTGTATCACGTGAAGAAGTAGAACGTGGACAAATTTTATGTAAACCAGGATCTGTTACTCCACATCACAAATTTAAAGCTCAAGTATACGTTTTAACTAAAGAAGAAGGTGGACGTCATACTCCATTCTTCTCAAATTATCAACCTCAATTCTTCTTCCGTACAACTGACGTTACCGGAAAAATCATGTTACCAGAAGGTGTAGAAATGGTTATGCCTGGGGATAACATTGCAATGACAGTTGAATTAGGTAAGATAATTGCTGTTGAAAACGGAACTAAATTTTCAATTCGTGAAGGCGGACGTACAGTAGGCGCTGGAAACGTAATTGAAATTATTGAATAGTTTTCAAAATAAAAAGTTGCTAATTATAGCAGCTTTTTTTTATTGACAAAAAATAAAATTATATATATATATTAATATAAGGAGATGATTAAATTATTA
>JAWLBU010000015.1:0-47929 GCA_041687555.1 Haloplasmataceae bacterium
TGTAAATTAAATAAATAATGACCCCCACTTAAGTTATACAGACTGAGTGGGGTTTTTATTTTTGTCAATATGTAAAGGAATTGACGCTTACAAATATGATATAATATACATAATAAACAGATACAAGTTGAGGGGGAGACTAATGAAAAAATATCTGCATACCTTTGTGTACTTAATTATGGTATTTTCGCTATACTACTTTTTTGCGCCAATAAATGCATTAGCCTCTGACGGTGAAGCACCTACGATCGAATTAAATGGGAATGAGACGATTTACCTAAAAAAAGGGACAAGCTTTGTAGATGTATATGGGGCAAGGGCAAATGATGCCGAGGACGGAGACTTATCTGATACAATATTGGTTATTGATTCAGAAGTTAATGTTAATAAAGTAGGTCATTATTATGTAACCTATCGTGTTTTTGACAGTGACGGTAATGTTAGTGATGTTAAAAGAAAAATCGTCGTTTTCGACCCAACTGTAAAGGTGAGAACTTACAGTAATGATTCTTCTTATTATTCGGCGCTTGCTGTGTCGGATATGATACCAACACCGGATGGCGGTTTTATTGGTGTCGGTCAATATCATACTCAATCAACTTATTCGAATGTTAATATTTTTAAAGTCAATCTAAACGGTGAGATAGTATGGGAACAGACCACTTCATTTTATTCGGAATACAATTATTCAAAAAGTAATTCCAACTATATCACAAAAATAACCAGAACAAGTGACAATAATTATCTGGTGCTGGGTTATAATTCTCATTATGATAAAGTAGGGATTATTAAAGTAACTGAAACGGGCTTAATTACGAAGAGTAATTATTTTACCGGTACTGATGCTAAGGATTTGGTTGAATATCTAGATAATAAGTATGCTGTTTTATCCGGGACATCCGTCCATTTATTTGATAATCTAACATATAAATCAAATATTTATGTTGGTAACGCCAATCATCTGGCTGCCTTATCAAATGGAAAATTAATCACAACATATGATACTAATGATGTGACGACCACTGTTAAAATGTATAATCCGGAAGGTACAATCGGATGGAGTAAGACGCTACTAGACCTTGATCTCTCGGAAATGTATGTTCGTAATGATATGATAATATTAGTGGGAACTACTGATAACAGAGACTCAGGTTCTTATGCCGTGACACATGGTGGTTATGACGGGGCTGTAATCATTTTGGATAAGAATGGTAATTTATTTTATTCCCGAACCTATGGTGGTACTGCCGATGATTTCTTTGTCGTAAGTGATTTGGTGGATGATAAACTTTATCTCTCCACGAAATCAGGAGGATCCAATGATGATTTGACTACGGGTGATTACGGAATAGCGATAATTGATATTAAGAATTTAGATATTTTATATAAAGCTGATTATGATGGAGATACAATTACCGAATTAAACTCTATTTCAGGTAACAATTTGGGACAGATATTTTTAGGAGGTAAATTTACCAACTACAATTATATCCAAAAGTATTCCATTATTAATTTATTATCTTTTGATTTAAAATTTCATTTTCTGACAAAAGGAGATACTTTTAATTTCAGTGACGGTATTAGTCTTACTGATATTTATGGAGAAGAAGTGAACTATTCAATTGATAGTGTTGAAGGAACTGTGGATACACAAGTAGTTGGCTATTATGACCTAATATATAATATATCTGTTAATGATGACTATAGTATACGAATTCCGCGATATGTTGGCGTATCACCAAGAATGACGATAAACACCGGTAATATTTATTTCGGAGGTGTTTTATTAGATATTGATGGCGGTACGATTGCGATCAACGGTGTAAATTATAACCAGAATGATTATTACTCTATGCCGGGATTAAGCACTATAAAAATTACCGGAATTAACGGCTATGAAATAGAGCACACCTTTACGATAGATCCGATAATTACGGGTGTGGAGGATAATGAAACCTATTACGGGGCTGTTAATCCTGTTATAAGCGGAGGAAATGTCACATTAAATGGTGAAAGTTATATAACCCAACAAGTAACTAAAGTCGGTAAATACACCTTAATCATTAACGGTGCTAACGGGTATACAAAAACAATAGAATTTCAGATACTGCCGGAAATTATCGATAATAGAGTTAACTATGATAGTATAACTCCTAATATTGACGCTCTTTCCATGACCCTAGATGGTATGCCATATAATAACGAGACAATTTCTACTCTGGGAGAGCATGTTTTAGTAGTTAATGGAATTAATGGTTTGACTGAAACAATTAATTTTAAAATAGAACAAGTATTTAATGTGACTGATGACGGTGAATATCTTTATTCCGTAGTACCTGTCACCGGTCTAAATGAAGATGCGACATATAAGTTAAACGGTAAGGATTTTAACGCAAATGAAGAAATAACGCAAGTTGGAGAACATTTCCTTGCGGTATATGGTAAAAATAGTTATTTAAAGATCGTTAAATTTACCGTAAAAGAAAAAATGACGGGAATAGAAGACGGCGGAACATATGAATATGTATGTGCTCCTACCGTTAATAACGTTGAAAAGCTTGTACTTAACAATGAACCATTTACATCAGGAACGATAATTGATCGGATAGGTAATTATACTTTAATAGTATATGGTCTTAACTATGTTAATACATATCACTTTACCGTAAAAGAGCTTGTGCAAGAACTTAAGAATAATGGAGCGTACTACGGTTCCGTGACACCTAGGATTGATAATGCCGAATCACTTATCTTGGATGGTCATCCATATGTATCCGGTACGGAAATAAAGGAGCGCGGGAAACACACATTAGTCGTCATCGGTGTGGGCGGTTATACTAATACCTACTCGTTTACGGTAAATTATCCGTTGAGTGGAGTTGAAGACGGCAAGGAGTATTTTGGACCGGTTAAGCCGGTATTTAGCGAAGGGGCAGTTAAATTAAACGGTGAAGATTTTGAAAGCGGGACTGTTATCAGTGATATCGGCAGATATCAATTAGAGATTATTGATGAAGAAAATAATTTGAGGACAACAATCAATTTTGACATATCACCTGCTTTAAATGACGGTGCGGTTTTCTATGAAAGTTTAAATTTTAATTACGAAAATGTCACAATGCGTTTAGACGGTTTACCATATAATCGTGAACTAATTGATAGTATTGGTGAGCATACCTTAGAAATAACGGCTCTTGGCGGTTACTACAAGAGCATAAGATTTACCGTTATTGCCGTTAAGGGTACATCCCTTGATGGAATATATCAGGGCAGTTTCACACCAATCATTGATAATAATCTTAAAGCCGAATATTATCTGGATTGTAATCCCAATACTTCGGAATGTTCCTTAAATAGATATACAATTGGTGAAGAGATTATTGCCGTCGGATATCATACCCTTTATGTTTTGGGTGATAACGGAAAAACCGAAGAATATGAATTTACGATTACCGAAGTAAGTGCCGGAATACCGGAAAACGATGTTACCGGAGATGAAGTCACAATTGATATACCTAATGTGCTAAAAGTAGAAATAAACGGTGAGGAAGTATTACTACCGATTATGGTAAGTGATATCGGGAATTATCGGATTAAAGTCTTTGGTACAAACGGATATACTAGTGTTTATTCATTCGCCATTAAACCGGTGATAAAGGATATTATTCAGGAAGGTCTTTATGATACACCAGTTGTACCAGATATCAGTTCCGGTACGTTAATCTTAAACGGAAATCCGTATGTTTCCGGAACACCGATTAGTGATATCGGTAATCATATTCTTGATATCATCGGTGTCGGTGGTTATAAAGAAAGATATTATTTTACCATAAAAGAAAGAATTAATATTGAGCATAATGACTCGTTTTTGGGATCTGTTGAAATAAAAGCCAATGTCGGATATAACCTTGATGGAGTGGATTACACCGGTGATCAAACGGTGGTAAAGATTGGCAGACACACAATCGAAATAACCGGATTAAACGGTTATGAAAATGTCATAGAATTTAACATCGAACCGATAATTAACGGTGTAAGTAATAACGGAGTATATGAACCTGGCGTAGCGTTTTCCGTTTTGCATGCGGAAAAAATCATGGTAAATGATAAGTTATACGCTAATGAAGAGTTATATGAAATAGGTACATATATTGTCAAAATATATGGAGAAGATGATGTTTTTGTTCAACAAATTACTTTCACGATAAAGGAAATTGTTAAGGGAATTAATGATGGTATCTATTACTCCAATCCTGTCAGCCCAGAGTTTGATTATGTAAAGAAAGCAACATTAAACGGTAGTGATTTTATTTCCGGTCAGGAAATAAAGCAGGCCGGAAAGTATGAGCTCGTTATCCATGGTATCAATGATTATACAAGCACCTATACATTTTATATCAAGGCTGATTACGCTAATATCATCGAAAATAAGACCTATCCGGGCTCTGTGACACCTATTGCCAATAACGCAAAGATAAAAATTAATGGCGAAATTCTATCCCCGGGTGAAGCATTTACCAAAGTAGGTAAGCATCTTATCACCTTTGTGGGAGAAAACGGTTATACGGAATCATTTTATTTCACGATTGACCCAATTATAAAGGGTGTGGAAAACGGCGGTATCTATGATGGCTCTGTTTTAGTCACGGTGGATAATGCCTTATTGGAATTAAACGGGGTTAGTATTGATAATAATACGATTGTTACGACAATTGGTAATAATCAACTTACCATATTGGGTCCTAATGATTACTCATACACAATCGGATTTACGATAAAGCCGGTGATTAATAATCTAATAGAAGACGGAAAGTATATAGACTCGGTAATAATCAATCTTAATGATTGTGAATTACGCATTGATGATGAAATTTACCAAAGCGGAACCAAATATGTTAAAAAAGGCTATCATACTTTAGTCATAAACGGAGTCGGCGGATACACGGAAACAATTAATTTCATGATCGAAGTAAAAGATGCGGACTTAGTCCAGGATAAGGTTTATCCAGGTGAGGTTACCTTTGATATTCCGGGGGCAACATTATCGATTGACGGTATGCCTTATGACAATAAGACCGTTTATAGTATTGTTGGTTATCACACTCTGACGATTATTGGCAGCGGTGATTATCAGGAAACGGTGGATTTCTTAGTTACTGAGTCAAATTCTCTAGTTTTGGATGGTTATCAGTTTACCCAAGGTATTACAGTTAATATTCCAAACAGTACTCTTAAATTAAACGGTAAAGAATTTCAGAACGGAACGTTTTTGGAAAGAATCGGTAATCATGAATTAACGATTGTCGGTACTAACGGATACACCAAAACGATTAACTTCAGCATCCATATTCAGCCGAATGTTAAAAATAAGGAATATCATAAATCCTTTATGATAAAAAAATTAGATGCCCGAATGATTTTAAACGGTAAGGAAATGACCGCCGATACCGAAATAACGGAAAATGGTGCATATAAATTAGAAATAATCGGTGAGGGCGGGTATAGTCAGACCATTGAATTCACTTATGATAATCATAATCTGGAAAAAATAATTATAATCGCAATATCAGGTTCTATTATGTTGACAATTTCTGTTTCATTAATGATAACGAGAAGAAAAGTGAATTAAAATGATGCTATATGGAATTTTAATTTATGCGATTATACTTATTTTGTACGGTCTTTATATAGAGATTAGATTTAGAAACAGATATCGGATTAATTATTCGAGTTATTTAAAATATTTAAAATATTATGAAATTCGGATCAATAAAGTTTATCTATCCTGTGTAATAATCTTTATTATCCTCTCAACTCTCTATCTGTACGCATTAATCAGTGACATCGAAGGATATTTAATCATCGTTATCGTGATGCTTAATTTATATCAGCTGACTTTTGTCCTACTTCATATAACGAGCCTTAAGTATCGCAAGGAATTATCCCAATATAGTAAATATCATAGTATTATTAAAGAGAGTTTAGATAATAAAGAACAGGTTTTGACACAGATCAACTATTTCACAAATACCCTTAATTCAATGACTGATAAAAATTACGAGATTAATCGGGAATTTTCGGGTTACTTTAGTAATTTCACCGGAATAAATAATTTAGATGATACGTTGGAACCGCTAAAAAATGTCTTAAGTTTATATCAGGAGAATTTAAAATGTTTTGATCCGGGTATTATTAATGATTTTGATTATTCATTAAAAATGTATATTAATACCGGAATAATTAATAGTCTTACCATAAATGAATTTAAATTAATTAAACAGGATGAATTTGATTATGTCATCGATAAAACGGAAAATATGCGAAAAGTGTATATTTACAGATATACATTGGAAAAGCTGAAGGCTAAAGAGGTATTGTCGCTTGAACATTTACTTGATTTAATTAAAAATTTAGAAATATATAAAATAGCCATTACGGACGAAATGGTTATGGAAATATTAAATTATTCATTTAATTTTGCTAAGAAGAAAAAAATGGTCGAATTATTAGCCGGTAAAAAGCTTATCACCATCGATGTCCTATGCAATTATGTAAATGCCAAGGACTTGTCCTGGGTATATGAAATGCCATTAGAAAATTTCATTAATAAAAATGATTGTTTGCCGGTCTTTAAGACAATTATAAATAATAATGCCCAAAACTGTGCCTTTAAAATACTGACCAATATCGATTTTACTTACCTATCATATCTTAAACAGGCCATAAACGAAGTGGGAATAAATAACCAAACTAAGAACATGTTTATTACTGTCCGGGAGATATTAGGCAGCAGTAATTACGGTAATGAAGCCACAAGATATGAAAATATCGCGGTTGCTTTAAGCGAATATTTTGATGAATACGATAAAGAAGATATAAATAACCGCAATATTAAAGAGATTATCGCCAAACAAACATTTGCGGAGAACGCTCATTATCTTGAATCAATTTATGAACGGGTAAATAAGGATAATTTTAATATGTTCCATTCATTGGTAAACACCTTATTAGTATTCAGTATGTTGCCGGAAAATAAAATTGATTTTATCAAACATGATGAGGTAGTTAAATTATTCTGGGAATATCGGAAAAATCTTAACATCAAAGAAATCAAACTCCTGCAGTTGTTACTGAAAACATTAATACTTTTAAACGAAGATGATGAAAGTAAAATAGCCGTTTTGTATCCCGACTTTGACGAGGCTTTAAAAAATGCCGGAGGAAAACAGACAAAAAATCTTTCCCGGATGGAAAAGGTAAGATATATCGTAAAATCCAATATAAAATATTTGACCGGTAAGAATAATATTAATACCTTTAAAAAGATTGTAAATAGGATTGAAAAAACGCGATTGGTACTGGATAAAATCGTAAATCTGTAGGGAGGTGGTTATGTGAATAAATTACTTTTAAGCTTAGTTTTCGATAACAGTTCTTCGATGAAGGGTGAAAGAATCGGAAAATTAAAAAATGAGCTGGAGAAATTTAATCGTTTATCAGATAGTATTTCCGATAGCTTTGAATGTTCATTCATAACCACTACCGGAATTACGGTCAAAGATTTTAAGTCAAAGACAATCGGTAATATTACCGAAGGTGGACTAGCCTTACTAGATAGAGCGATTAATTTAGGATTAAACGAATTGGATAAAAGAAGACGCGAATTGGAACTAGAAGGAGTAAACCTCTATAAACAATGGTTTGTACTGCTTAGTGACGGACAGTGCTATGAGAATTTAAGTATGTCGGTTGTAAAGTTAAGAGAAGGCTATCGTGGCGGAAAGTTTACATATTTTCCATTTTTCTTGGGAAATAGTGTCTTTGATGAACGATTTGATGAATTAAAAAAGCTTAAAATTCCGCTTACTATCGATAATGATCAATACGACAAACTGTTTAATTGGATCTTTGAAGCAATTAAAACGAGAGTATCTACTCCTATCGAAGAGTCCATAAAGGTGGACAGCAGGAGTTTTGCGGGGTGGATTGTATCATGATCGTTGAAAAATGGAAACAATGTGATGTTTATGTTATCGGACAAGACCACAGTAAAGCAGGCGGAATATGTCAGGACAGGACCAGTTATTCGGCGCAGGACGGCGTCCATGTCATTGCCTTGGCCGATGGTGCGGGTTCCAAACAAAAGTCCGAAATAGGTGCCTTTGTTGTTACGAGGAAGATTACGGAGATTTTATCCCAAGATTTTTCCAAAATATATATGAGCTTTGAACAAAATGATGTGGAAAATATCAAAAATGTGAAAAAGGAATTATTAAATACCTTACTTCAGGATTTAAATGCCAGGGCAATTTCCGAAAATGTCCCGTTATCGGAATTAGCCTCTACCTTTCTCTTTTTTGCGCTATATAAAGATAAATATATCATGGGGCATATTGGTGACGGGGTAATCGGCGGATTATTTGAGGAGGATAAGGAATTAGTTATTAAAACCTTATCCAAACCGGAAAATGGCGGGGCTCCCAATATCACCTTCTTTATAACCGATACTAACGCTTTGGAGCACTTTCGTTTAAGTGCCGGTACCATTACTGATTTACGGGGTGTTATCCTTATGTCGGATGGTCCTGAGGAAGCTTTTTATCATAAACGAGCAGGACTTCACGAACATGTGATAAGGATTTTCGAAAATTTTAAATTACGGAAAACAAGCGATTATCGAGAGATCCTTAGTAAATTCTTAAGTGATAAGGTTGCGCAATACTCAAGTGATGACCTTAGTCTTAATCTCCTATACTTAGAAAGAGTAAATACCCATGAAACGGAATCCTATGCCTATGAATTATTAAAAGGCATAACATCTAAAAGGCAAATCATCCCGATCTCAAGCTATTGCTTCCATCTCGATTCCACCATAAAAGCTAAGACGGAGGACTTTACTTCTATTGATGAAGTAAGGAGTTATCTTAAATGGATGTAAATGAAAGTATCATCTTTATTGAAAAAAGTGTATTTTTAGAAGATGATTTCTTCTATTTACTAGAAAAAATCTTCAATAAGCAAAAAACAAAAATTTATGTGGAAAATGATTTGGATGGGGCAATAATTAATTATAAAAATACGGGGCAATTACGCAAGGCATATACGCTTGAAGGTTTTGTCGATTATCTGTCAAATTTACGAGTATTACGGTATATCGATACCAGGGCGTTTTTGGATCTAAGTGAAATAGAAGCTATAATCAGGAATAATCCTTTTAGTAAAATCATGCTTATTACCCAAAAAGAGCATCTTTTTACTTCCCTTAATTTATTGAAAGAAAAATATGCTTATATATCCATCACCAAATATATTAATGGACAGTTGGTTGAATGGCATCAGGAGACAAAAAGCTTTAATAGTGCCTTTTATATCGATCAGGATAAGTACCTGAACAAAGTCGAAATAGATAAAATTGATTATGTCTATTCGCCTAAATACGGTTATTTACGACTGGATAAAAGTAAGGCGCTTGAAGGTGGGGAAGGGGTATTATACAGGACATACAATAATCTGTTGTGTAAGTTATATTTTACTGATCATCAAACATATGTAAACTATAAAAAACTTCAGGACATGTTGGAAATGGATATTTATAATCCATATATCAACTGGCCTAAGGATATAATCTATTATAAAAATGACTTCATCGGCTATGTGATGGAGGAAGTAAGTGATGCCGTGTCACTTGATGTTTTAAGGGCCGGAATGTTTGAAGGCTATAGTGTGTTGGATTTATATATTTTAACTTATAATTTACTTCAAAACATCAATTACCTGCACAATAAAAACATTATCATCGGTGATTTAAAACTGGATAATATTCTCGTCAAATCCAAGGATGAAGTTTATTTGGTGGATTGCGGCTGTTATCAGATAAATGATTACCCGTGTGATGTATGTAATAATGAATATACTAAAAGGCTTTATACCGGAGATGAGCTTAAAAAGACCTTAAGAACCTTTGAGGATGAATATTATCCGATTAATGTCATTATTTTTGAAATATTAATCGGGAAAAAGCCGTATTATAATCGTAATTCCGGGGAAATCGACGTCGAGAACAGGGATAATTTTGCTTTTCCCCTTGATTTAAATGAAATAACGGAATATACACATGAACTCAAAATGTGGAAAATGTTAAGTGAACGAATGCGGAAATATTTCTATTATTATTTTAAAGAAAATAAAATAACCTATCTAACCGACTGGTTATATGAATTAAAAGATTTTATCGATAAAGCAATGCAAATGAAAGTAAATAAAAAATAAGGAGGAAATATTATGGCGAATTTTAAAGATTTTTCGGATATGGATTTATTTGCCGATTTTAGACCAAAGGATATGGACAGTTCATATAAACTACCGTTATGCTTAGTTCTTGATAGAAGCGGTTCCATGCTCGACAGGGCTAAGACACCAACAGGGTCAATGGTAAAAATAGCCGAGTTAAACTCGAATGTCAGATACTTAATCGATTACATCAAGAATGACCCTAAAGCAAGTAAAATTTGTGATTTATGCATTATCGCCTTCGGTGGTAATGTTGAATTAGTGTGTGATTACAGTAGAGTAAGCGACATACCTAATTTCCGTTTGGATGCTAGAGGTGGTACACCTTTGGGTGAAGCTGTGGAACTGGCCATGGATTTATTGGAAAAAAGAAGACAGTTTTACAGAGATAACGGTATTGAGCACTATAAACCGATTATGTTACTGATGTCGGATGGGGCACCTACGGATAATTATGCCGAAGTTGCCGCAAGATGCTCGGAAAAAGTAAATAATAAAGAATTAAAAATCTTCCCGGTCGGTATCGGTCATAACTTCAGAGATGAAATTTTAAGTGAGTTCTCACCAATCCTAAAGCCTAAAAGAATTACTGATATTGACGGTTTCACCAAATTATTCTACTTATTAAGTAAAAGTACGAGCGATCCTACGGATGATACCATTGTTAAATGGTTTAATGAAGAATATTAGAATAAATTAGTCATGCAGAAATGCTTGACTTTTTTACCATTTTTGGGAGTCCAATGAATTGTTGACAATTGTAAAAAATTAGAGGATAATATTATAAAAGATATGTGTGGTTTTAGGAGGGAGTATATTGAAAGAGCAAAACCTGATTAAATTTTTAGGAAATAAAGATGATTTAGTTTGGATATATCCGGAAAATACCATTAACCTAGATGCCAAGATCCAGGTGGATATGGGTTATCAGGCAATAATGGTTAGAAATGGTGAGATGGAATTACCTTATTTACCAGGTCTTAATGAGGTATTTAAGGAAAAAATCGGTAAGAAAAAAGTAAGTGATTGTAAAATATATTTTTTCAATAAATCAAGGGATGTAAGCCCTAGACAATGGGGAACGAGGAATCCGATAAAATATTATGACAACAGATACAAAATGGAATTAACCATGCGTGGTCATGGAACATATAAAATCTTTATTGAAAATCCCCGCTTATTTTTACGAAGCTTTAAGATTGATGAGAAAACAATTAACACATTGGAGGCATCAATCAAGGAATTAGTTATTGAAAAAATAACCGCTGTTATCGCCAAAATGTTGAATAAAGGGGAATATGACTTCTTAAGTATTCACGGATATTATGATGTGATCACCAAAAATGCTCAGGAGTCGCTTAATGAAGATTTTGACGAATTGGGATTCAGCATCTTTGATTTACGGATTGCTTTGTTAAGTCCTGTGGAGGAAGAACAATTAAAGGCTTTAAAAGATTTACAATATGAAAAAATGGTTTTTGAATCAAAGTTTGATATGGCTAATAAGGTAAGACAAGCCAATAATGAAGATTTATTGGTGCAAAAAGAGGCGAGCGGCGAAGGGTTACTGTGTACAAACTGTAACGGAAAAGTAACTAGAGAAATGCTTTATTGTCCTAACTGCGGACATGCCTTAAAAAAGACGATGGTGGGTGAATAGGATGTTTGGTAAAAAAAATAGTTCCCAGTTTTATAAGATGCAAAAGGATTTATATAAGAAACTGACCAGTTTGGAATTTGAGGTTAAGGAACAGAGTATAAGAAAAAGAATCACGGAATTAATCGATAAAGTTTATAACCTGCAGCCAACAAATAATGATAAAGTATTTGAAATATATGAAGAATTGTTGCGTTATATCAATGAATTGAAGAAAGAAATGATTAATCCGATCATTCAGATTATCAATAATTATCTTGATAAAATCGACTCATTAATAAATAGTATTAAATTAGAGAGTGAGGTATAAAGATGTTTGGTTTAAAGAAAAGAGCCCTAAGGCTTCAAAAAAAGAAGGAAGAAAACAACTGGCGTTTGGAAAATGAAATATATCGTAAGATCCATGATTTGGAAAACCTTTTTGTTAAGCTTGATGAAACCAAAGCCAAAGCTAAAAAAGAACAAAATCCATATTTAAAACAAGTTATCGCCAATGATTATATTGTGATTGAAAACCAAATTAAGAAACAAACTCTTTCTCTTAAGGAAATGCATAAAACCTATTTGCATAATCAGGATTTCTTAGGCAAGGAACAACTGGTTAATGATTATAAAATGATTGATGATTTTACGATTTCCAGTTTAGCTGATTTAAAGAAAGTAACCTTTAAAATAAAAGACATACAAGAAAAAAGACTTAAAGAGGATAAAGAACGTGCCACATTGACCGATGTATTTGCCGATAATTTGGATAGTTACACGGTATCACTGGAAAATGACCGAGCCAAACAATTAGTTGAACAATGGACAAGAGAAAGTGAAGAGGAACAATTAACGGAAAGTGAAATGGCACAAAATGAAGCAACAAAGACTTTAGAGAGTAAGGAGGATTTATAATGTTTAAATCCAAGACGGAAAAAGAATTTGAAAGAAAGATGAAAATAAAGAAAACAATATCCGAAATGAATAAGTTTATCTCACAAATAGAAGCTAAAAAGAAAAAACTGATTGAACAGGCCAGTTTAGCTAAATTAAAAGGGATCGATTCCCAATATGTGCTTGCCGTTCAAGGGTTAAAAATAGCTTTGGCCCAACAAAAACGGGTGGAGACAATGCTTCTTAATTTTGAGATTACCAGTCAGTTAAAGGACATTTCCAAGATGACTCAGGGCTTTTTTGAATCGATGAGCATTTTTTCAAAGGAATTATCCCACGACACGAAGAGTAAGGATTTGGCTAAGATTCAAAGCCAATTTGAAAAGGCCATGCAGAAATCACAGATGCAGACGGAAAGGCTTGAGGCTTTCCTAGACAGTACCGAATCCATCTTTGAAAATTTAAGTGTCGATACGAATGCGGTCACTGACTCCGAAATCGAGAAATTAATTGAAAATCAGGCATCAAATATCAATGACAGTCTGGATTTACAAATCGAGGAAAAATTAAAAGACTTACAAAACAATGAGCCTTTGTAGGAGATAGTTATGGAGAATCAACAATTTTTACTGGATGCATTTAACACTTATTATAATAATGCGATGGAAGCTAAAAAGAAGAATAATATTACGCTGGCTAAAACCAATTTTAAAAGAGCCGCTGAAGTATTACTTAAATTAGCGAAAATGTCCGAAGGCGAATTAAAGAAATCCAGACTAGAAAGAGCATCTCGGTTGATTGATTATGTTAATAACTTAGATACCGCAAAAACTCAGGTTAAAAACATTAATTCGGAAGTCTCTAAGAAACAGACAAATGAGGATAATACGGAAACCGTATGGGAAGCGGCTACGGTTCCCAATATCAGTTTTGAGGATATTGCGGGATTAGAGGACGTTAAGGAATCCGTAAGATTAAGAATCATCCTACCAAGGAAGTATCCGGAAATTTATCAGAGATATAAGAAAAAACCCGGCGGCGGTATTTTGATGTATGGTTTGCCTGGTACCGGAAAAACCATGATTGCTAAGGCAATATCCAAAGAAATCGAGGCCAAGTTTTACAGTGTCAAAAGTAGTGATGTTGTCAGCAAATGGTTTGGTGAAGCTGAAAGAAACGTGAAAAATCTATTTGAAACAGCCAGAAAAGAAAAAAATGCGGTAATCTTTTTCGATGAATTTGAAGCCCTTGGCGCGAAACGCGGAAGTAATTCCAGCGTGATGTCAAGACTCATTCCGGAATTGTTGGCGCAAATTCAGGGTTTTCAGGAAACTGAATCCAATATACTATTGCTGGCGGCAACAAACAGACCTTGGGATATTGACACGGCTTTTTTACGCCCGGGTCGCTTTAATGAAAAATTATATGTTCCGCTTCCTGATTATGATGCGAGAATGTATCTTATCACAAAAGCCTTGGAAGGACTTCCAATTGATAAGGATATCAGTATCGATTCCTTGGTTAAATATACAGAGGGCTTTAACGGAGCGGACGTCATTGAATTTTGCGAAAGATTAAAGGACGGACCGATTAAACGGACGATCGAAAATGGCGGTCGGGAAATTCAAAACATCACCCTTAATGATGTCAAAAACACCAAGGAGTTAGTTAAGAGTTCGGTGACACAACAGGATATTACCGCCATGGAAAAATGGCGTAATAATCTCGATGTGGAATAAGAAGGTGAACAAAATGGAAGTAATGAAGCAATGCCCATTTTGCGGTAATATGCTTGATGAAAAAGGTATTTTATATAAAGGATATTATGTTTGTACAAGCTGTGCTTCGACGATTAATGAAGGAAAAAATGCGGAAATCATCCGCAGGTACAGTAGTTTAATCCGTAATCTGGAATTTAAGCAGGCGGAAAATATGCGGGTGAAAATGCTGGATTTGATTTTCGATGTCAACGAATTACAGCTGTTTACCTTTTATTCGGCTATCTTAGAGCTTTTTCTAAAAAGGGACCCAAGTCAGATTATTAAGTTCTTAAGTGACTCGACAGCCACCGATGTGGGAGTCGCCATTGAAGTGATGAACTTTTTATCAAGTATTGTAAAATATATTGAAAAATTAGGAAGATATATTTTAGAATATGTAAACATGCAGGAAAAGTATTTATCACATCTTAATAATAAGGAATTGGATATTGCGATAATAGAAATCAGAAAAAGATATTTTAAATATATCGCGAATAAGTCAGCCTATATTCAGGAAAGCTATCGTTTGAATAAAATGGGATTAAACGAAATCATCGAGCTTATTCATACAAAAACACCTTCGAATATCGCCGCACTTTATGCGATTTTCGATAATATTAATGTCAATGATTACACACCGGAGGAGATCAATAATTATCTTTTGGCCTGTGATTATTCATTGGAATTGTATTATGAGGAGAATAAACAAATCAGTGATAATTATAAAGAATATTATAAAAAATCCATGTCTTTAAGAAAAAATCTTCATTTAAAGTTGACAAAACGGTATAAATGGCAGAAAAAAGTGGCGGGTATTTGGAAAAACATCTTTCTATAGATTTTGAAAGGGTAGTATGAAGCATGTTTAAAAAGGGCACGATGATTAATAAAACCATTGAAATTATTGATTTTATCGGTTCGGGTGGACAGGGAGAGGTGTATAAAGTACGATTCAATAATGAGTTATATGCCTTAAAATGGTATTATCCCAACAATAATCAGGAATTTAAAAAAACCTTGCATAATTTAATCCTTAAAGGGGCGCCAAATGACTGTTTTTTATGGCCGCTATTGTTAGTGGAGGAAAATAACCGGTTCGGTTATTTAATGGAGCTTAGGCCAAAGGAATACAGAAGCTTAACCGATTGGATTACGCAACAGTTTGATATGAATCTTACGGCTTTGGCTAAAGCCTGTTTCAAATTGACCGATAGCTTTCATAACTTACATGCTTCAGGTTTTAGTTATAAAGATATATCACCGGCCAACATATTTATAGAACCCGAATCGGGTAATATTTTAATTTGTGATAATGATAATATTACGCCAAACGGAATGAGGGTTAATAATTTATTGGGCACGCCAAAATTCATGGCTCCGGAAATTGTCGAAGGGGGGATGGTGCCCAATACCGAAACCGATCAGTTTTCGCTTGCGGTACTTTTGTTTTATATGTTGTTTATCGCCCATCCGTTTGAAGGAGCTTTGGAGACAAGGATTAATTGTTTTGATGAAGCTTCGGCAAAACAGTTATACGGGTATGATGCGGTATACATTTTTAATAAAGAAAATGACAGTAATCGTCCGGTGCCCGGGATTCACAATAATCCGCTTAAATTATGGGGTATTTATCCGGATTATCTCAAAGAGCTGTTTGAGAAAACCTTTACTATCGGTATTAAAGCGCCGTATTTACGCTCAAGGGAAAGCCAGTGGCGTAAGGCTTTCTTTAAAATGTATAATTCCCTTTTTAAATGCGGTAATTGCGGAATGGAAAATTTCTATGATTTAGAGATAATCAGAACAAAGGGTGAATTACATAAGTGTATATTATGTGGCGATGATTTAAGATTACCGCCTCGAATAAGAATTAATAAACAGATAATTGTTTTGGATGATAATAAAGAAATTTATGAAAATCATTTGGACCAAGATGAAATGTCCAATCTGACGGTTATCGGCTATGTAAGAAAAATAAATGACGGATATTATCTTTATAATGTGTCAAAAACAAATTGGCTATATCGGGCGGGTAATGACGAAAGAATTATTTTGCCCGACGAATCAGTTATTTTAGAGGATAACAGTCGGATAAACTTTTCTAATGTTACAGGTGAGATTAGATTATAAAAAAGGATGATCGATATGGGATTAAAAAACTTAGGAACGGAAAAAATCGCCGCAAGACCACTTGATTTTATTTGGATACTCGATACCTCGGGATCGATGCATGGCGAAAAAATTGCCTCATTAAATTATGCGATTAAAGAAGCAATTCCTTCGATGAAGGAAGCTGCTTCAAGCAATATCAACGCTGATATTATGGTTAGGGTTCTGACCTTTTCCACCGATCCATATTGGCATATAAAAGAGCGTACGCCTATCAGTAAATTCGAATGGCTTGATATATCCGCCAAGGGTTTATCCAATTTGGGGAAGGCTTTGACGGAATTAGCGAGTGTCTTGGATGATGATAAAATGCCAGATCGAATACTACCACCGGTTTTGGTGTTAGTAACGGACGGTAATCCGACCGATGATTACCGGGAAGGCTTGGATAGATTGACCGCAAAATCATGGGGTAAGAAGGCACTGCGGCTTTCAATCTCGGTATCCGATGATGTTGACATAAATGTCTTGGAAGATTTTATCGGTAATAAGCAAATCAAACCGATAAAGGTTGAAAATGCCAATCAGTTAGCTAAATATCTGAAAGTAATATCTACTCAAGTCCTATCATCGGTTTCGGAAAATCGAAGTGATGCCAAATCTTTGTTTAAATTTGATTTTGATTTACCGGAAGATGATATGCCAGCAGTAGAGGCATTCGATAAATTTTAATATTTCCTTATTATATAAAAAGGAGTTATAAATGGAAACAACAAATATCGTTAAGATTTTAAAAGAAGTGGATGTTAATTATTTTTTGAAACCGAAATTCCTTAAGGGAGTATTAGCCGATTTACTATACGATTATGAGACGGAACAAAAAATCCTTTATACATTAAGCAGTAATGTTAATGTGATTGAAAAATTATATAACAGTAAAAACCGCCTGTTAGACTATCAGAATATTAAAACCGAATTAAGAAATTACGGTTTAGCCGATAATATTATTGATTGGGGCTTAAATATCTGGTCAGCCGTCTTGGATATCAAAACCGATTCCTTTGTAAAACAAGTTGTTAATCTTGGTGCCGGTGGGTCATTTACCGTCTTTTCCGATAAAACAAAGGTTTTTTCCTGGGGTAATAATAAATGGGGACAGCTTGGTAACGGGACAACCGCAGATACCGTAAGACCTAAAGAAATTACCCAATATCTTAATCTCCGGGAAGGTGAGGAAATCGTTAAGGTAATGACATCCTTCCGTTCGGCTTATTTATACACAAGTTTTAATCGGGTGTTTGCCTGGGGTAATAATCAATACGGTCAGGTCGGGGATGGTACGACTGTTAATAAATCCTTTCCTATAGAAATAACCCATAAGTTTTCATTTTTGTCGGATGAACGAATCCAAAGCATGGATGCGGGAGGCTATCATGCCGTACTTGCCACTAATTTTAACCGGGTATTTGCCTGGGGAAACAACGAATTCGGTCAATTAGGCGATGAGATGGGCGCCAATAGACATATGCCTTATGAAATAACAAACAAATTTTATTTTCAAAAGGAAGAAAAAATCGAACATATCAGCATCGGACTTGGTCATTCGCTGTTAAGTACCAATTTGGGACGGATTTTTTCCTGGGGTAATAATGAATACGGTCAGTTAGGTGACGGTACGATAAATAAAAGAAATAAGCCGCTTGATGTTACGAGTAGTTTTTATCTCTTAAGCGGTGAATTAATTAAATCAATATCAGCAGGATCGCTTCATTCATTAATCTCCACGACAAACGGTCGGGTATTTGCCTTTGGTAATAATGAAAACGGACAGCTTGGTGATGGCACCGCAACTTCCCGAGTTAGACCGGTTGAGGTCACCGGTTATTTTCGCCTCTTAAATGATGAAGTGGTTGTTAAGGTGCTAGCCGGAAGAAATTATTCTTTGGCTTTAACTTCCATCGGTCGGGTATTTGCCTGGGGCAGTAACCAATACGGCCAATTGACCTTAGCGGAATATAACGGTAAAATACCGGAAATAACCGACATCACAAACAATATTGTCAAGGGAAAGGAAGAAATAGTTGATATCGCTATCGGTGCAAGTTCAACCCATTCCTTTGCGATTACAACTACGGGTAAAATATATGCTTGGGGTAATAATGAAAACGGACAAATTGGTGCTCTCATAACGGATAAAAGAAAACCAGTTGAAGTAATGATATAAAAGAAACTCTCACAATGTGGGAGCTTTTTTCTTGTCTTACTTAGTAAATTTCTTATGGCAATATTTTACAATGTTTGCTATAATGTAAGTAATAATGGGATAAATGAGTGGAGAATTATGAGTAATTGGATGAGAAAAAAAATTATTTTTGGGTTAATACTATTTTTGGTCGCAATTTATATTTTATTTTATTGTACTATGTTTTATTTTGGGGAAATTCAAAATTATCATGATTTATTTTTAATAGGAATTACAATATTAACGGTTTTGTCAATTCTTACAATATCCTTGCAGGAGGATAATAAGTTTCTGACCGTTGCTTGTTTAGCTCAACTTTTTGTATGTGGTTTTTATCTTTTTATAAGCTTCGTTCTAAGTGATAAGGTAAGAGAGTTTTTCGATGTTATATTTCACTTTTTTTCCGCATTATCACTTTTACTATTTTTATACGGTATTTTTTTAGAATTAACAAGGAATTTAAAAAGATCACAGATTAATTTATTGGCATATGAACAAAATGAAGCATTTTACATCGAATACTATCCGAAGATCAATCGGATGATTATTGAATTTTCCCAAAAATTTGTGGAAAAGTATCAGGTTGAACAAACACTTTTTATCAATCCGGATATTTATCGTTCTTATATTCATGTTGATGATTTGGAAAATGTTCACTGCTTTGACTTAAATTCCAAAGAGAAGGAATCAAAGTACCGCATTCTTTTTCCGGGAATGAAGGATTATATATTTATAAGGTCCAAAGGAGCTTTTCCTTTAGAAAACCGGTATGTTTGCATCGGTTTTGATATAAGTGAATTCGAACTGATCCAAAAAAATATTCAGGAAAAAACCAAGGAATACAAATTACTTGAACTAGAAAGACGTAAAATTATTGAATCGAGTGAGGATTTAGTCGCTAAATTTAAAACCGACGGAACAATCGTCTACGTATCCTCCGGTTATTCAAAGCTTTATTCACCCGATACCACCATATTGGGCAGAAATATCTTTGAATTAAACAGGGAACATAACCGAACCGATAACGAGTGGTTTTATGAAACTTTGAAAAATCATTCATTTGTCGGTCAGGGAAGAGAATATAAAGAGGGTAAGGAAATTTGGGTCTCGTGGCATAATGATGTATTATTGGATGAATTCGGCAATGTGGAATATGTCATATCCGTTGGACGTGATATTACCGACTTGTATCTGTTAAATGAGAGCTTGGAATATCAAAGCTTGCATGATTATACCACAGGATTGTTAAATAACCGGGGACTTTATAAGGCTATTAAGGAATTAGGTAAGATAAATAACGCGGTTTGTTTTTTTGTTGATATTTACCGATTTTCTAGCATCAGTGATTATTACGGTCACAATACCGGTAATCTGGTGTTAAAACAAGTTGCCGAAGAGTTAAAATATTTTGCCCAAGATCATATCGTCGCAAGGCATTCGGGGGATCAGTTTGTCGTATTGTGTGCCAATGTCAGTGACAATGTTATTGAGGATTATTTAAAGAGATTGACATCCTCTCAGTCATCTTTATTTGAAGGAACCAATAACACGAGTATTCCTATTAATTTAAAGATTGGTTACTCACAATATCCCGATGACACGAATGATATCAATCAGTTGATTATTTTCTCAAGTCTTGCGATGAAGGAAATTTATGAAAACCATACAGTACATGTGCAAAAATATGAAGCGTATATGAATGAACGTTTTGTCTCCAATATTTCGATGTCGATAAAATTAAAGGAAGCCATCAAAGATGAGGAGATAGACATTTATTTTCAAAAGATTATCAATGTGAAAACAAATGAAGTAAGCTACCTGGAAGGTTTGGCACGTTGGATTGACAGTACCTCGGGGTTTATTTCACCGGAATATTTTTTAAATATCGCCAAGCAATCCGGACTCATTATTCAATTGGAGGAATATATATTCCACAAAACAATTGAAAAATACGCGATGCTTACAAAAAGAACCGAATACAAAAACACTAAGCTGACCTTAAATATTACGCCGTCATCCTTATTACGTAACGATGTGGCAAGCTTACTTGAAACCATCACAAGATGTAACGGATTGACGCCGAATAATATTTGCATAGAAATCTCCGAAAAAACTTTTGTGGAAAATCTTGAGATATATAATAACAACATTAAAGAACTCAAAAAGCGCGGTTTCTTAATTGCCTTGGATGATTTTGGCAGGGAATATTCCTCATTGTCAATTCTTGATAATATTGAATTTGATATTATTAAAATCGACGGGGCATTTGTCTGCAATATCGCAAAACCACAGAATCAGGCAATCGTCAAAATGATTATGACCATTTCGGAATTATCGAAAAAACAAATTATCGCCGAATGCGTAGAGACAATTAATGAAAGCAAAGTATTAGAGGAAATGAATTGTTTTATTCAGCAGGGCTATTATTTTCATAAACCGGAAAAATTATAAAAGGACTGTTTAAAGTCCTTTTTACTTAGTTAACATTAATTTTATTGACAATTTCTTTAATATGGGCAAATGCCAGTTTTATTTGATACCTTACTTGATCGATTGATAAATCGAGGAGCTTGCCAATCTCTTCATGCGAGTAACCCGCTCTTTTTAGTTTTAAGATCTTTTGTTGAATAGAGTTGAGGTTTTTTAATAAATCCTCCAGTTCGATTCTTTCGATGATGTCGTTTTCCATAATCGGAGCCAAATAACTATTTTGGTATAAATCAATACATATTTCGATTTTCTTATATTTATTTATACTCTTAAGCTCATTTTTTAAATGATTGAGTATGGTATAATAGGCGTATACTTCAAAATTCTGATTTTTATCTTTCTTGACATCGTATGTTTCATAAGCAATGAATAAGGCAATAGCACCGACATGATAGAATTCCTCATAATTTTCATAGATCATTAATTTCTTGATTACTGATTTAATTAAATAATCATATGTTTTTAAGACACAGGTAAAATCATAATTCATACACTTTCCCCTTTCATATATTTTTTCGCTTTTTATTTGTGGATTATGACAATCAGGTACTATAAAAATAAAAAAAACTGAGGAAAAAAGGGGAAAAATATTTAAAAATAATTTAAGGAGTTCATGATGATAGAGATAGGAGTAAAAAATCTACGGAAACTCTACGGAGTTAAATTAATTTTTGAAAATGTTTCATTTGAATTACATTCAGGTGAGATCGTAGGGTTAATCGGGCAAAATGGCGTTGGTAAAACAACACTTTTGAAAATATTGGCGGGTGATGAAAATTATTCCGGGGAAATATTTTTGCGAAAAGGTCTTAAAGTAAGTTATTTGGATCAGATTCCGGAATTTCCTGATAATGCTACGGTTTTTGATGTTTTATACAAGGCTTTTACCGATGTCTTATTGATTAAAAGAGAGCTATCCGGTTTAGAAAAGAAAATGGCGAGTGCTTATGGGGACGAATTAAATATTATACTAAATCAATACAGTAAAGTTCAAACACAATTTGAAATTATTGGCGGATACGCAATTGATGAAAAGCTGGCTAAAATCATTACCGGTCTGGATTTGGAGGACCTGTTGAATAGACCGTTTTGTAACCTTAGCGGCGGAGAAAAAACCAGAGTAATGCTCGGAAAGGTATTATTGGAAAATCCCGATGTCCTACTTCTTGATGAGCCAACCAATCACCTTGATATTAAAAATATTACCTGGCTTGAGGAGTACCTTATAAAATATAATGGGTCTGTAATATTAATATCCCATGACCGTTATTTTTTGGATAAAGTGACAAATAGAATCATGGAATTAACGCAAAATGGCACGGATATTTATCATGGCAATTATTCTTATTATAAACTAGAAAAACAAAGACGGTTTGAAGAAGCCATGAAAAATTATCTCATTCAAAAGAAAAAAATAGAACGGATGGAAGAACAGATTAAAAGATATCGAATCTGGGGGGAGATGCGGGACAGTAATAAGATGTTCCGCAGGGCTAAAGAACTGGAAAAAAGATTAAGCAAAATAGATGAATTAGCAAAACCATCAAATAGTAAAAAGGTTAACATTGCTTTTAGTAGTACTGACAGAACCGGTAAGCTCGTCTATGAATTACAAAACGTAGCCAAACAATATGATGATAAACCGTTGCTTAAGAATATTAATCTTGAGATTTATTATCAGGATTGTCTAGCAATAATCGGCGAAAACGGCAGTGGGAAATCAACATTATTAAAGCTAATTAATCAAGAAATTGTTCCGGATGAAGGTATCATTAGGAGTGGTTCAAGACTTAATGTCGGCTATCTTCCGCAGGAAATCCATTTTCCCGATGAATCGCAGACTATCCTCGAAGTGTATCAGAATCACTTCGATTCCACTATTAATCAGGCAAGGAGTGCTCTGGCAAGAGTCCTATTTATTAAGGATGATGTAAAAAAACAAGTGGGAATGTTATCGGGTGGAGAAAAGGTAAGATTAAAGTTACTATTACTAATGGACAAATCGGTGAATGTTTTACTGCTTGATGAACCCACCAATCATCTTGATATTGATTCACGAGAAATACTTGAGGCAAGCTTATCCGCTTTTAGCGGTACGATTATCATGATTTCCCATGACCGTTATTTCATCAATTCTCTTGCTAATAGAATTGCGGAAATTAAGAAAGGGCAGTTAACGGTTTATGAAGGTGATTACGAATATTATTTGTTGAAGAAGGAAGAGGATAAGGTAAATATCAAGGTTAAAACAAAGGAGAAAATAAGAAATAAAGTACCGGAAAAAGAAAGTACCGTTTCAGAAGAAACGATACTAGCAATTATTGAAGGAAAAGAGCAGGAAATCGAAGCAATAATCAATTTAATGAATGAAAATTATCAGAATATCGAGATGCTTAAGGAATTAAAGGTTAAGAAAAAACAAATTGAGGAAGAGATCGATAAGCTTTATGAACGATTGGAGAAGATGATTTAATGAAAAAACACCTTTTTAATGAAGGTGTTCATTTATTGAGCGTATTTGTCAATAGAAGACCTTTTTCACGATGCAAGTGAAAAATATTAATAAAACTGTTAGTATCGGCACTGTCAAGTAACGAAGGCTTTTGCCAGGCTTCAAGCAGTGCTTTTTTGTTGTTTTTCGCAAATACCATTACAAGAGGAGTGGATAAATAAAAATCAAATGCTTTGATTATTCTCGTAAAGATTATCCGGTTAACAGGAATAGTCTTGCTTAAAGTGATATCGGTTAAGGGATAAACCTTTTTTTTATTGATTAAATCTTCTAACATTAATTGATATTTTTCGGAACTAATTTCCTTGACCATAAAAATTGATGTGAATGAATTAACCATACTATTTATCAATGTTCTTTCAATTATGCTTTTGGGTGTATAATCCTCGCTAAATCGCTCAATAACGCGTTTTTCGGAAATATCCTCATAAATGTTAAAATCATAAAAATAATCTTCTTCCGCTTTATTTGCATACTTTATGCGTTTATTCTCATAAATACGAAGCTTAACTGCCGCTTCCTGAAATTGCTCCAACGTAATATACTTTAGTATTTCATTATGAAGTTTGTCTAGTGTGCTTTTTAATGCTTGATACGCATCGATCATATCCATCACCAATTCCTTCCATCTTATTATAACATATTGCATAAATATGGAAATAATTGAAACACTAAAAATTGAATTTATTTAAATAGGGTAAGAATATAATGAAATATCGAATGGATTTGGCTTTAATATTACTTTTTTCACTGACTTTCTTTATGTGGTTGTTTTATATTAATGCCTATACCCGTTTAATGGTTTATGGCATGATTTTTGTCATCTTAATTATTCTGAAAAAACCAATATATTATTATATTTTGGTAATCCTTTTTTCCGTAATGGCTGATAATATCCGGAAGGAATACATCTTGGTTGATTATTGCCTTATTATTCTGTTATTTTGTTTTACGCTGATTAAGGCGATTAAACATAAGAAAATTATTTGGGGTAAACTATTAATTCCTTTAATAATCTATACCTTATATAATATAATATCCCTTTTATGGACACCTGATTTAATGATGGGAATTGAAGGAATATATGCGATACTTGAGGGTTATCTCATTTATTTTGTCATCACGAATAATAAGGTTAAATTTACCTCTTTCTTACCTTTTTCGAAGGCAGCCTCTTTTTTACTTCTTACAATTACCGGTGAAATCATCACCAAATATCTAAATTACGGTTTTTATAATATCATTGAAAATAAACGTTTGCTTCATTTGGGGTGGGCTAACTCTAATATTATGGCATCACTTTTTCCTTTATTAATACCTGTTGCCTTATATAAATATGTGGCACATCGAAAGTTGGATAAACTATATCTAGCTATTGATAGTTTGAATTTCTGCGGATTATTACTTAGTCTTTCAAGGGGAGCTTATTTGGGTGTTTTTATTGGACTAATATTATTTACGGGGAAATTCATTCGTAAGGTCCGTCGTTATGTCGGTGTAATAATGATTATTTTGATCGTTTGCTTCCTGTTTAAGGATGGAATTATCCGTTTTATTACTTATTATTTAGATGAACGGAATCTTTTTGACAGTAGTAACCGTAAATTAATCTATCGTTTGGCATGGGATAAATTTAAGGAAAGTTTACTTTTCGGTCATGGGGTTAAATCAAGCGCTTATTATATCTATCATGAATTGGGGCTTAGATATGCCCATTATCATAATTTTGCCCTGCAAATTGCCTCAACCTTAGGACTAGTTGGAATAAGCCTTCTTATGCTGATAGTTAAAGAGTGGTATGCGATACTTGACGAACTTTCGGATAGTTTTGTTTATTGTGTCGCTGTATCGATAATCGGAGCACTGACCCACCAATTGTTTGATGTGAGCTTTGATTTGTATTTTTTCGGCGTCTATTTTTATGTTCTAATCGGAACAATTGAGGTATACCGTAAAAATAAGGTGATTTCATGTTGCTGATTGAGTTACTTGTCATTGCCCTCCTTTTTTTAGTCATATATTATCTAACCGGTGGGTTAATTACCGGAATGTGTCCTCATTTATGCGGTTTTGAATTAATAATCGGTTATTTTCTCCTTTTTGGCATCTTTCATGTAATATCCGTACTTCCGGCGGTTTTTCATTTTCCCGTATCATTCATTTATTACACCGCTTATCCCATTATTGTTTTAGTCATCCCCATCAGTATCATTCTATCTGTTAAGAATAAAGGATGTAAGATCAATTATTTTCTCTTTGTCACAAGTCTTATATTTATTTCCCTCTACTTTATGCATGACTTTATTGTGCCCGGTGATTCCACCTTTTATCTATCGCTGATTAGATCAGTTAATACACAAAAAAAGATTTATTTGTATGAACCGTGGAGCGGGGGATACGGCTTTCCCGGTTACATGTATTACTTTGTAACCTATGAATTATATCTTGGAACCTTATCACGCATTTTTAATCTTGACAGCACTGTTTTTACGGTAAATGTGATAAGCTTTATTCATTTAGTGGTAATCTTATCAACAACATATACCTTTTTTCGAAAAATATTATGTGACAAGGAAAAAACAGCTTTTACCTTTCTTCTTTACTTATTTGTTTTATGCTTTTTAAACAGCAATTTGCACCGGGTTTTTTTTACCCATAATGCCTTTAATCTGATGACTAACATCTATGCGGGTAAAACCGTTTATTTAAATGCTTTGGTGACGATGGAATTTTTTCTGATCAATCGGATTATTAAATTAAAGAGTAATAAGGACATTATAATTTTATCTATCCTTAACCTGATTACTCCGGGAATAACGGCATCGGCTCTGTATTTGCAGCTAGTTATCAGTCTTGTTATCATAATCTACCTGATGATTTTTCACTGCCGGAAAAACGATCGCTTCTATGGATTTTTCCTTCTTAGTTTATTAATTCCGCTCATGTTAAATTACCAGTTTATTATTTATGCTCCGGATTTTCCGTTTTCAAGTTGGTATTTTAAAATAGGAATCGAAGTGATTTTTTTAATCATCCTCTGTATTGGATTTATCTTAGTTTTTTATGGGAAGACTTATATTTTTAAGTATCACAAACATCTCAGAAAACTTTTTTATTTGTTCCTGGCCTTAATCGGAGTTATCTCGGTAATAGGTGGTACATATCTTTTGTATACAAAAAATACGGAGATTAAAAACGGGCTTTCCCTATTGCCAGAATTTAAAGAACTTTTTTTCCTGTATGGGTATGATTTACTGTTATTTTATATTCTGGGTGTTATCGGCGTGTTAAAGGTTTATAAAATGTATCCGGAATACCGCTTTTTATTTTATGATTATCTTTTAATCATGATCTTGGTCTTTGTTAATCCGCTTACCTTCCCGTTTGTCGCTTATTTCATCACCTCCATTAAAACCTATCACCGCATCCTGTTTATTATTCCGCTGCACTTTATTAATACTCTATACTTACTTAATTTAAAGAGAAAGGTATTGCTAATATGGTTGATCCTTATCATCCTACCCTTTAATACGATTTTTAACGGACTAAATAAAACGGCTGGTACGGATTTTTATTATAAGGTCGATAAGGATGTTGTTTTACTGGGACATCAATTAGATAAGCCATATCGCATCATCGCCGAAGAAAAATTTATCAACGAATTACCGATAGTTACCAATAATTATTATTTTGTTTTTACCATTAATGATTTGCGACAGGTACCTTATAACATCAATTATAATCAAGAGCTGTATGAATTATATCTGATGGTTAATGATAAAAGTCATATTCCGATTCATACTTTTGCGGAATTAATCAAAAAATATGAGATAGAATGCGTTATTGTTAGTAAAAATAATCCCAACAATGACATTTATGCCGCATATTTTAAGCTAGCTGAAAATTACTCAACTCCTAATGTGAATGTCTATCTTAGGTGGTGAAATAATGGAAAAGCCCAAGGTCCTATTGATAATTCCTGCCTATAATGAAGAAGAGAATATTGAAAAGGTGATGACGGCTTTATTAAAAGAATGCCCGGAATATGACTACGTCATCATAAACGACGGTTCCACGGATAAGACACCGGAAATCTGCCGGAAAAACAACTATAATTTCATTGATTTACCGGTAAATACGGGTATTGGTGTCGTTGTCCAGACCGGGTTCAAATATGCATTATACAATGGCTATGATTATGCCGTACAGTTTGACTGTGACGGACAACATTATCCGGAATATATCAGACCTTTGGTTGAAAAAGCTCAAGAAGGTTATAACATGGTGATTGGCTCAAGGTTTTTGGAAGTAAAGCGCGGACATGGTTTAAGAATGTGGGGATCTAAACTCCTTACCGCCTTAATCTATATAACCACGAACCGTTATATTGCCGATCCGACATCGGGTATGAAGGTTTATGATCGTAAAATGCTGGAGTTTTATGCGCGGGAAATAAACGCCGCACCGGAACCCGATGATTTGGTTTATCATATCAGGCGGGGTGCCAAAATTGCCGAGGTTCAGGTCGTGATGGGTAAAAGACTTGCCGGATTAAGCTATTTTAATTTTTTTTCCGGAATAATGTTTATGATTTATATGATTATATCGATACTTATTGTTCAGATGTTAAGACGTAAGCGTAAATTGTAGGTGAAATAATGTACATCTCATATGAATCTTTAATCGTCGGAGTTGTGACCTTTTTACTCATAATTATGTTAATCAGGGCATCAAAAATCAGGATCAAGGATGCTGTTTTTTGGATTGTCTGGACCATTACCCTCTCGATTTTTGCCTTTGTCCCGGCAGTACAGAACTGGATTAAAGAATTGGTGGGTACTAGCGACCCCTCACTATTTCTCTTTATTTTAATGGTCAGCTTCAGTTATTTTGTGATTTTCCGTGATTCGGCAATCATTTCGCAACATGAAAATAAAATTAAGGAATTATCGCAAAATATCGCCATTCAACAGCTCGAACAAAAGAAAATAAATCGGGAAATTATGGAAATTATTAACAAGAAGAAGTAGGATTAATGGATATTTTTGGGAAAATGAAACATCCTAAATAAGAGATAATTTTGTGTAAAAGGAGTAAATATGAAAGGAATTATTTTAGCCGGCGGAAGCGGAACAAGATTATATCCATTGACTACTGTTACCAGTAAACAATTGTTGCCGATTTATGATAAACCGATGATCTATTATCCCCTCTCCATTTTAATGCTTGCTTGTATACAGGAAATACTGATCATCTCAACGCCTGAAGATATACCGCGTTTTCAGACCCTTTTGGGTGACGGCTCCAATTTCGGAATAAACTTAAATTATGCGATCCAGCCATCTCCCGATGGTTTGGCGCAGGCCTTCATCATTGGCGAAGAATTTATCGGTAGTGATACGGTTGCCATGATATTGGGAGATAATATCTTTTACGGCAACGGACTACGGTATAAGCTATATCAGGCTGTTAGACGGGCTGAAGAAGGTTATGCGACGGTATTCGGTTATTATGTTGAAGACCCCGAACGCTTTGGTGTGGTGGAATTTGATGCCAACGGAAAGGCCATTTCCATCGAAGAAAAACCGGAAAACCCTAAAAGTCATTATGCCGTTACCGGATTATATTTTTATGATAATAAAGTAGTTGAATACGCAAAAATGATCAAGCCGTCCAAACGCGGTGAATTGGAAATAACCGATATAAACCGGATATATCTCGAAAATGAAAGACTCGAAGTGGAAACATTGGGCCGGGGATTTACCTGGCTTGATACGGGTACCCATGAGTCTTTAATCGAAGCAGCCAATTTTGTTCAATTAATCGAGACCCATCAGGGTTTAAAAATATCCTGTCCCGAAGAGATTGCTTATATTAACGGTTGGATTAGCAAAGAAAAACTATATGAGGTAGCGATGCATTTATGTAAAAATCAGTATGGCCAGTATTTACAAAAAGTAGCCTTAGGTAAAATACATTATTAGGATGTGATTGGATGAAGATTGAAAAAACCGCTCTTGAGGGTGTCTTATTGATAACACCGAAGGTTTTTAAAGATAATCGCGGTTATTTTACGGAAACTTACAATCAAAGAGAATTTGGCAATAACGGATTAAACTATCAGTTTGTCCAGGATAATCAATCATACAGTAAAGAAAAGGGTACCTTAAGAGGTATTCATTTTCAACTTGAGCCGATGGCTCAGACGAAATTAGTCAGGTGTTTAAAAGGAAAGTTTCTCGATGTCGCGGTGGATTTACGCAAATCCTCACCGACATATAAACAATATGTCACTGTTGAATTAAGCGAGGACTGCCTTACCCAGATTTTAATTCCCAAGGGGTTCGGGCATGCCTTCCTAACCTTGACGGATGATGTGATTATTTACTATAAGGTGGATAATTTATATGCCGCGGAATATGATCGCTCGATTAGATATAACGACCCCGAATTAAATATCGCCTGGCCTGAGATGACGGTCACTTTATCCGACAAGGACAAAAATGCGCCCTTCCTTAAGGATTCCGATGTCAACTTTATATGATATTAGGAGTTATCGTAACATTTTATCCCCTGTATGATGACTTAAATTATAATTTGGCTAAATTAACCGAACAGGTCGATAAAATCTTAATCGTAAATAACGGTCCGCCAATCGATAAAACGCAAATTTTTTTAAACGGTAAGTTAAACATTATTGAAAATCATGAAAATATCGGAATCGCCAAGGCCTTAAATATGGCTTTAGATTATGCGGAGTTAAATCTTTTTACCCATATGTTTACCCTTGATCAGGATTCCCGTTTAAGTGATAAATTTGTGAGGACACTCAGGCATTGTTTTATCGATTTTGGCAATGTGGGAATTGTCGGATGCAATATCATTGAAAAAGAACTCGGATTACAAAAGACCAATAATGTGAAAAAAACCCAGGAAGTAGCACATGTCATTACCTCCGGAGCATTGAATCTAGTAAAGGCATTGAAGGAAGCAGGCGGTTATGATGAAAAACTGTTCATCGACATGGTCGATCTGGATATCTGTTATCGGGTGTATGAACTTGGTTATAAGATTGTCAAATCGGCGGAGGTAACCTTAGAACACCGTATAGGAACGCCGGTTGTCCGCAGATTATTTTTTAAAAAACATTTCATCAGGAATCATCCGCCCTTTCGTAAATATTTTTTTGTGCGGAACAGGCTTTATATCGCCTTTAAGTATCGGAAAAGGGGCTTTAAATTCGTCCTTGTCCATTTACTTGGTATTTGTTACTACACATTTATCGTGCTAGTGTTTGAAAAAGAGAAGTGGCTGAAGCTAAAAATGATTTTACGCGGTATCTATGATTTCTTAAGAGGTAATTATGCTAATGACATTATTAAAAGGAGGGAGCAATGAGACTATTAGTAACGGGAGCTAGCGGTCAATTGGGGCATGATGTAAAAAGGGTGTTTTTTAAGGAGGGTGATATGGTAGTCGGCGTTGATAGTAAAACTTTAAATGTGACCGATGAAAAGAAAGTGATGAATTTCATTACCGGAAATAACTTTGATGCCGTAATTCACTGTGCCGCTTATACCGCCGTCGATTTGGCGGAAGAGGAAATGGAGAAATGTTTCGAGGTCAATGTCACGGGTACGAAAAATATCGCTTTAGCCTGTAAAAAAGCAGGAATTAAAATGATTTACATCAGTTCCGATTATGTGTTTGACGGAACGAAACGAAGTCCGTATGAAACAGATGATAAGCCCAATCCGGTAAATATTTACGGTAAAACCAAATACTTAGGTGAATTAGAGGTCCTAAATAATGTGGACAAGCATTTTATTATAAGGGTATCCTGGGTATTCGGCAAAAACGGTAAGAATTTCGTTAAAACGATGCTTAAATTGGGTAGGGAAAAAGGGGAATTAAACGTCGTAAGTGATCAAATAGGTTCTCCAACCTACGCGCTTGATGCCGCAAGGCTTATAAGTCAAATGATTAAAAGTGATAAATATGGCATATATCATGCCACAAACGAAGGCTTTTGCAGCTGGTATGATTTCAGTCGGGAAATATTTAAGGAAGCAGGTATTAAAACAAAGGTTAATCCGATAACAAGCGATAAATATCCGACAAAGGCTATTAGACCGAAAAATTCCCGTTTGAGTAAGATTAAGTTAATGGAAAATAATTTTAACCTTTTACCAAGCTGGCAGGATGCCTTAAAAAGATACTTAAGAGAAATAGGTGAAATATAATGAAAATGTTAGTTACAGGTGGAGCGGGATTTATCGGCGGTAATTTTATCCATTATATGCTTGATAAATACCCGGAATATGAGATCGTCTGTCTGGACTTACTGACATATGCCGGTAATCTTGAGACATTGGAAAAAGTGATGGATAATCCGAAATTTAAATTTGTCAAGGGTGATATCAGCAATCGGGATTTTATCGATTCCTTTTTTAGAAGGGAAAAATTTGATATCGTCGTTAATTTTGCGGCGGAGACGCATGTCGACCGCTCCATCGGTGACCCGGGAAGCTTTATCAAAACCAATGTTTTAGGTACTAGTATTTTGCTTGATTCTAGCAGGAGAAATAATGTTAAGAGGTATCACCAAATTTCAACCGATGAGGTCTATGGTGATTTGCCGCTTAACCGGCCTGATTTATTATTTACCGAAACAACACCCATTCAAACATCGAGTCCCTATTCAGCTAGCAAAGCCAGTGGGGATTTATTGTGTATGGCATATTTTCGCACCTATAAATTACCTTTGACAATTAGCCGTTGCTCGAATAATTATGGTCCGTACCAATTTCCGGAAAAGTTAATTCCTTTGATTATTACCCGTGCCATGAATAACGAGACAATACCAATCTACGGTAAAGGTGAAAATGTCCGGGACTGGCTGTATGTTTATGATCATTGTACGGCGATTGATTTAATCATTCATAAGGGTAGGATTGGTGAAATCTACAATATTGGCGGACATAATGAATTATGCAATTTGGAGGTCGTGAAAACTATTCTTATGGAATTGGGTAAACCGGAGGATTTAATCACCTTTGTTAAGGATAGACCAGGTCATGACGAGCGCTACGCTATCGATGCGACCAAAATCACAACCGAGCTCGGATGGAAGCCTATTTATCGATTCCATGAAGGTATAAAACAGACAATAGACTGGTACATTAAACATGAATCTTGGTGGAAAAATATTTTAAGCGGAGAATATCAAGAATATTACAAGAAGCAATATGGTGGTTGAAAATGAACAGTATAGTAAGAGAGATAAAGCTTTTTTCCCAGCATTTTCTAAGCAATCGCCGGATTTTATTCAATTTGGCCTATAATGATTTTAAAACCAAGTATGCCGGTTCTTTACTAGGCGGAGTTTGGGCTTTTATTAAACCAATTATCACAATTTTAGTGTTTTGGTTTGTTTTTCAGGTTGGCTTAAAAACAACCCCGATTGATGAATTTCCTTTTATATTGTGGTTAATAACCGGTATGATTCCTTGGTTCTTTTTTAGCGATGCGATTCTCGGAGCTACATACAGCTTATACGAATACAGTTATTTAGCTAAAAAGGTGAAGTTTCGCGTTAGCGTTCTACCAATCGTTAAAATCATATCGGCCTTTTTTGTTCATTTTTTCTTTTTTCTCCTTATTTTTATCATGTTTTTATTTTATCGTATTCCGTTATCCGTCTATAACATTCAGGTCATTTATTATCTCATCTGTTTATTTATTTTATTAATTAGTTTATCATGGATAACATCGTCCTTAGCCGTGTTTTTGAAGGATGTCGGACAGTTTGTCGAGGTGCTTCTCCAAATATTCATCTGGCTGACACCGATATTGTGGAATTACCGTATTACCATTCCTCAGGGTAACCGTTTTTGGCTGCAGCTAAATCCCTTGTTTTATATCACCGATGGTTTTCGCGATGCCTTTATTTATAAGATCTGGTTTTATGATAAAATAACCGGTTTTATTTGTTTTTGGACTTTTATTATCCTTACCTCATTTATCGGGTTAACTTTATTTATTAAACTGCGTCCGCATTTTGCCGATGTCTTGTAGGTGGTCATTTTGGAATATGTCATCGATGTAAAAAACTTAACTAAAGTATATAAAATATATAATAATCCGAAGGATCGTGTTAAGGAAGCCTTATCACTAATAAGAAAACATAAATATCATCGTGAATTTTATTCTTTGGAAAATATTTCTTTTCAGGTAAGAAAGGGGGAAACATTAGGGGTAATCGGCAAGAACGGAGCCGGTAAATCAACACTCCTTAAGTTAATTACGGGAATTATTACGCCGACCTTCGGTGAAATTAAAGTTTGTGGCAAGGTATCCGCTTTATTGGAATTAGGGGCCGGGTTTAACATGGATTATACGGGGATTGAGAATATTTATTTACAAGGAACGATACTGGGAATTCCCAAGGATGAAATGGAGGGAAAAATCTCGGAGATCCTTGATTTTGCGGATATCGGCGAATTTATCAGTCAACCGGTCAAAATGTATTCCACCGGAATGTTTGTCAGGTTAGCCTTTGCGACGGCCATAAATGTCGAACCCGACATCTTAATTGTCGATGAGGCACTTGCCGTCGGGGATTTACAATTTCAGTTAAAATGTATGGATAAATTTACCGAACTTATGGAAAAAGGGGTCACAATCCTCTTTGTCTCCCACGACCTAAACGCGGTTAGAAGATTTTGTGAAAAAGCACTGTGGCTGCATAAGGGAAGGATCATGGAATATGGTGATGCGCAAATCGTTTGTGAGCATTATGAAAGCTTTTTGAAAAAAAAGATTAATGTACAAAAGGATGAAACAGATAAGGTGGTATTAAATAAAAATAACAATATTGCCGAAGTTAAAGAGATTATTCTTCTGAATTCAATAAATGAAGAGACGGATACCGTCATTATCAATGAAAGAGCCTCTGTAAAAGTAAAGTATGAGGTAATAAATGAGGATATCAAGGCCCCCGTTATGGGAATTGCCATTTACAGTGTTGACAATAAGTATATCTGCGGTTTAAACACCTTGCTTGATAAATATCCGATACCCTGGAAAAAAGGGATTAATGAAATAACCCTGCATTATGAAAAGATGCTAATTTTGGGTGGAGAATATTACTTTGATGTTGCGATATTTGATCAGACAGCAACCGTGCCGATAAATTATATCAGTAAGGCCAAGGGGTTCTGGGTTAAGGGCAAATATCTGGGCGAAGGTGTTTTTATTATTCCGCATGAATGGAGCAACTGATATGAGTAAATATGACTTTAAATTAGATATGACTGTCGAAAACTCACTTTCTTTAATTATCAAAATGCTTAAACCCAATTCGGTGATATTGGAGTTTGGTCCCGCACATGGGCGATTGACAAAATATTTACTTGAGGAATTACATTGCAGGGTCTATATCGTTGAAAAGGATCTGGATGCGATTACTGAGGCCAAAAAGTATGCATATGATTATATAAACGGTGATATCGAGGATTTTATATGGCTTAAGCGTTTTGCGAATGTTAGCTTTGACTATATCATTTTTGCCGATGTGATTGAACATCTGTATAATCCGAAATTGGTTTTGGAAAATGCCTTAAGGTTACTTAAGGATACGGGATCAATTTTACTTTCCCTTCCTAATTTCTCGCATAATGCGGTGCTCATTGACCTATTAAGAAACGAGTTCAGCTATCATGACACAGGGTTGTTGGATGAAAATCATGTCCGTTTTTTTACCTATAAGTCAATTAACGATTTATTTGCGGAATTAAATTTAGTGCCGGTTTCGCAATATTCAACCAACGCTAAAGTCGGAGAAATCGAAATCGATAATAAATATCAGGATTTACCCGAAGAAGTAAGTCGTTACCTTAAGCTGCGTCCTTTTGGAGAAGTGTATCAGTTTGTCTTTGAGTTAAAGAAAAAAAGTCATTTTGCGAAGGAGCGGATTAAGGATTATCTAATTAAAGATTGTAGTTATTATTTTGCCCAGCTTTATTTTACGAAAGAAGGTCAATATGAAGAGAATAATTCCTTAAAAGTGGATAATCCGCAAAATGTTAATCTTTTAAGTTTTGATTTAAGCAATACGGAAGGCGTCAAGAAATTGCGCCTAGATATTATTAACGCCAGCTGCATCGTTAAGATAAATAAGTGCGAGTTAGAAACAGTCGATAATAGGTTAATAGAAGTAAATATGAATAGAACCAATGCTTGTCTCTATTTAAAAAATCTCTACTTTTTTTTAGAAAATGACCCGCAAATGGAAATTATAATACCGGATGAAGAAAAAATAACGCACTTAATCGTTAATTATGAGTTTGTCGAATTCGGTGTGAAAAATAATATTTCCAAAATAATAAGAGATTTAAATGCCTATTACAATACGAAGATAAATAATATACAAGTTGAATATAATGCCCTTATAGATAAGCAAAATACTAAATATGAGAGACTGCTAAATAAATACAAAGGTTTATTAAGTTATGAACAGGAAGTTATTAACGACCGCATGAGGTTAAGCAGTCAGAGACATTATGCAGATTATTTGGAACAGCGGATTAATTTAATATATCATTCTTATTCCTGGAAAATTACGAAGATTTTTCGGATAATGCTTAAGAGAAAATCGAAGAAGCCGCCTTATGAGATCTTACAAAGAAATGATCTCATCATCATGAATATTGACGCGGCAATGGTAAAAAAGCAGAAATTATTCTTAAGAGGATGGGCATTTTCAAAGATAAATGAAAAGCTTGAGATTAGTGTCGCAAACTTTAAAAAAGATGATTTATTTTGTGAACAGGAGACACGCAGTGATGTGTTCAATTATTATAATGGTGATTATCAGAATTTACATTGCGGTTTTAAGTTAACGGTGAGTAATATCAATAAGGAAGAGGCCGTTATCGTCAAGATTCATTCGGAAAAAGACGCCATCATCGTCTCCTTTAATCCCTATGAAATTGCCCAAAAATACCGCGTAAAATTAATCACGAAAAAAAACCTAAAAAATACCGTCAAGCATTTAAAAAAATACGGATTAAACGCGACGATAAAACAGATAAAAGCATATGCCTTGGGTGAGGTACAACAAGATTATGACCCCGAAATCGCTTATCAGAAATGGATAAAAAATCATGAAAACTATAAAAAGCAAGAGGTTAAGCAAAAAATCCATAAATTTATGATTAAACCCAAGATATCAATTTTAGTGCCTGTTTATAATGTTGAGGAAAGATGGTTAAAAAGATGTATTGAATCGGTAATTAATCAGTACTATGAAAACTGGGAGTTATGCATTGCCGATGATAATTCGACTCTTACTTATATTAAGCCCCTCCTTAGTGCTTATCAAAAAGCGGATTCGCGGATTAAGGTCGTATTTAGGGATAAAAACGGGCATATCTCAAGAGCGACCAATTCAGCTTTGGAAATAGCTACGGGTGAATATATTGCCTTACTCGATAATGATGATGAGCTTGCACCGTTTGCGTTATATGAAGTGGTAAAACACATCAATGAACATCCGGAAAGTGACTTAATTTATAGTGATGAGGATAAAACCGATTTAAAGGGTATAAGAAGGGATCCTCATTTTAAACCTGATTATTCCCCCGATACCCTTTTATCCTCCAATTATATCAGTCATTTAGGAATTTACCGGAGAAGTCTGGTCATAAAAGCAGGCGGTTTTAGGACGGGTTATGAAGGTTCACAGGATTATGATCTGGTCCTGCGGTTTGTTGAGATGACCGATAAGATTTATCACATACCCAAAATCCTTTATCATTGGCGAATGGTCGAAGGGTCCACGGCACTAATGAGTGCGAGTAAAAGTTACGCTTATGAAGCGGGCTTTAGAGCGCTTAACGATGCGATTAACAGAAGAAATTTACTAGCTAACGTAAAATATCACGGTGAAGTGCCATACTATGTTATGGAATATGATGTCTTAAGTGATGATTTTGTCTCGATTATTATTCCCACTAAAGACAACGGTGATATTTTAGATAAGTGCTTATATTCCATATACACAAAAACACAAAGGATCAAATATGAAATAATCATTGTTGATAACGGAAGCACTGAGGAAAACACCTTTAAGGTATTCAGTAAATATCGGGAGATTTTTCCTGATTTCCAAATTCTAACATTAGATATTCCCTTTAATTATTCCAAACTAAATAATGAGGCGGTAAAATTAACGAAAGGAAATTATATTTTACTCTTAAATAACGATATAGAGGTCATCACTCATGACTGGCTCAAGATTATGGTGGGTTATGCCAGACAGAAGCATATCGGTGCCGTGGGTGCCAAGCTCTTGTATCCCGATGATACCATTCAGCATGGCGGTGTCATTCTAGGGGTGGGCGGAGTCGCTAATCATGCGTTCTTAAATCATGACAGGAATAGTCCCGGTTATTATGCCCGATTAAAGGTACCATACAACTACAGTGCCGTTACCGGAGCTTGTTTAGCTGTAAAAAAGGACAAGTATTTGGAGGCGGGCGGATTGGATGAAAATTTAATGGTAGCTTTTAACGACATCGATTTTAATCTTAAATTACTTAAAATCGGTTATTATAATGTTTTTTTACCGCAGGTGGAATTGTATCATTATGAGTCAAAATCCCGTGGTAAGGATGACACAAATGAAAAGTTAAAAAGATTTAATAACGAAGTAAAGTATATGGTAAGTAAATGGGGAGATATTTTAAGTAAGGATCCGTTTTATAATCCCAATCTATCATATCAAACAACAAATTTCCGGATTAACTCGTAAGCTGGTGTGATGTATGAAAGCATTTATTTCCCATAATAAAGCCTTCTTTAATCTCCTGTTGATATCCGTACTGCTTAAAATAATCATTATGCCCTTTTTTGCCCATGCCGATTTTTTATCGATGTGGCGAAGAGTTTATACAATGATTACCGAGAATTACTATTATCCGCAGAAAGAAACCTTAGTAACTTATTTTGTGCAGATTATTTACTTATCCTTTGTGCGGTTTTTTATTCCCAAGATTGACAGTATGTTGTATCTTTCTGATTTTTGTAAATCTACTGCGACTCTTACGGAATACCTAACATTCGTAAGCTACACGGAAGTCTTCAGACTGCTCTTTTTCCTAAAATTCCTTTTTTTGATCTTTGATATTACCATTGGCATTATTTTGTATAAACACTATTACCGGGAAAATAAAGTGAAAGCGTTGGTTGTTAGCTCCGCCTGGCTATTTAATCCAATCATTATCTATACATTATATATCTTTGGCCGCTATGAAGTAATACCTCTATTCTTCATGTTAATGATAATCATTACTTTAAATAAACATAAATATATTGCATCGGCTCTTTTATTTGCCTTACTGATAAATTCCCGGGAAATTTATTTACTGCTTTTTCCGATATATTTATTAAGTATGTATGGGAAAAATAAGGCAAGCTATAAAACATTATTTATTACCGCAATGATCGTAGTGGGAGCTAAGGTTTTACCACCGTATATAATTGAAAAAATCTTTAATATTAAGCCTTTATTTTTTAGTCATGATATTGTTCAAAGCGATAGAAAGAACAGTTTAATTGGTTTGAATATCATTTATTTCCATCCCTTTGTCGCATTTTATACGGCAATACTGATCATGTTATTTTGCGATCTTAAGCATTCTCCGTTAACTAAATTCCTCAAAGGTTCATTCCTCTTTTTTGGAGCTTATTATGCTTTTGGGTCGTTCAGTCCCCATTATGTGTCATGGTCAATCCTTATCCCGACGGTATTATTAAATAAGGTAAGTGACTTAAAAGTTTATGTCATCTTTATCATCAGCTGGTTTATCCATTCAATGATAATGACCGATGACGGGGTTTTTACCTTACTCCTTGCTAGTCCCATGACTTTAAAAATGGGTGATATTCCTACCTTCCCTGAGTTTTATGTTGAGTATCTTGAAAAACACATTAATATTGATATCGATATGGCGAGAAATTTAGTGCGGACTGTTTTTACGACCTCCATATTTTATTTATATTTTGCTTTAGCCGGATTTGGCGGTGCTAAGTATGAAGAATAAATTATTTCTCTTTTTCGTACTTGTTTTTCTAAGCATTCCATTAGAATCTTTTGGAAGGACATGGACCTTTAATGATATCAGGGTGGAGGATTATTTAATCATCGACGGTTCGGACCCTTATATCGTGTTTAATAATATAGATATCGCAAAGGATGATTTAAAAGCCGTATATTTTAAGTTATCCGCCGATTTTAATACACAAAGAATACTGGGTAGTGTTTATTGGAGTTCCGATGAACATCCGTTTAAAAATGATTATAGGGTTGATTTTATCATCGATGAAAATGTTTCGGAGTACATTATTCCCCTTAATAGGGTATATTTAGAATCCGGTTTAATTAGAAGTCTTAGGCTGGATTTTGAAGCGTCTAGCGGCAAAATTAAAATTCTTGACATCAAAATCATAAGTAATAATGAATATAATCGGGATTTAGTCAGTTATCCGCTTCAGGATAGGTCGATATTGAGTGAGTTTTTACTTAGAATAGGTGATGATCCACTGTTCATTGTCATATATTTAATTTCAATTCTATCTGTCATCTATTTACTTTTTCGAGGTGCTAGGAATGGAGTTTAAATATGATTTATCAATAGTTGTACCGATATATAACGAAGCAGAAAATATCGAGCGGTTATATAATGTTTTGCATGATGTTTTATCGAGAATGGATTATACCTATGAGATTATCCTAATCGATGACGGAAGTGGGGATGACAGCTATAAAAAGTTAGAGATACTCCATAATGAGGTAAATGATCTTAAAGTAATCAAATTACGCAAGAATTTTGGACAAACACCGGCGATGGTGGCCGGAATTGATATATCCCAGGGTGAGATTATTATTACCCTTGATGCCGATTTACAAAATGATCCGCATGATATTCCAAAATTACTGGATAATATAAAGGACGGTTATGATATTGTAAGCGGTTGGCGGAAAAACCGGAAAGACAAAATGCTTTTGCGAAAAATTCCTTCAAAAATAGCGAACAGGTTAATTTCCAAAATCACCGGAGTACATCTCCATGATTACGGATGTACGTTAAAAGCCTATCGTGCCTGTATCTTAAAACAAGTAAAACTATATGGTGAATTACATCGGTTTATTCCGGCGGTCGCCAGTTTAGTCGGTGTCAGAATAAAAGAAGTACCGGTAAATCATCACCCCCGTGAATTTGGCGAGTCAAAATACGGAATTTCCCGAACCTTTAGGGTAATACTTGATTTGATTTTGGTTAACTATTTATTAAGATATATGCATAAGCCAATCCATTTTTTTGGTAAATTAGGAATTATCGCCTTTATCATTTCCTTTATTTCCGCTTTGGTGACATTATGGATGAAATTCTATGATGACTTTGATATCACCGGAAACCCGTTTTTCATGATTGCGATTTTATTTATGATTGCCGGTGTGCAGGCCATCTTTACCGGAGTATTGGCCGAAATGATTTCAAGGATTTATTATGAGGGTTTAAATAAATCAATCTACAGTATTGACCAAATCTTATCTAAGGATGATTTGCGTGAAAATATTAATTATCAGTCATGAATTTCCACCCGTCGGTGGAGGTGGTGCCAATGCTTGTTTTTATTTGTCCAAGGGATTTGTTGAGGTTAATCATGAGGTCACGGTGATTACCACTAATTTTAATTTAGATAGCGACTCTATGATAAACGGGGTGAGAATCATCCGGGTAAATGCAAAGCGGCAGGATAAAACCCATGCTTCATTTATGGAGATGTATTCTTATCTAAAACTAGCTAAGAAAAAGGCCGAGGAATTATGCATGAAAGAAAGATTTGACGTATGCTTAGCCTTTTTTGGGATTCCTGCTGGAGTTGTCGCTTATAAGTTAAAACAAAAATACAATATACCATATATTATCCGCATGGGCGGGGGAGACGTGCCCGGTTTTCAAAAACGTTTTAAGGTAATTTATAAGTTTATCGGAATAATTCTTAAACAAATCTGGAAAAATGCGGAGGCTCTTGTTGCCAATAGCGATGGACTAAAACAAATAGCGTTAACGTTTTATGATAAATTACCGATAGAGGTTATATATAACGGGGTTGATCTTACCGAATTTTATCCGAAAGAAAAAACAATAAAAGAGGAAGTGAGAATTCTCTGTGTTTCCCGGTTAATTGAAAGAAAGGGTCTGCAATATATAATACCCTTGTTAAACTACTTAAGAGAAAAAGCAACGAAAAAAATAACTTTTACGGTGGTCGGTGACGGACCGTATAAGGATTTTTTAATCCGTTTAGCTAGAGATTATGAGTGTTTGGATATGATCGATTTTGTTGGGCATAAAAATCATGATGAACTACTTAGATATTATCAAGACGCAGATCTATTTATTTTACCGTCTCAAAAAGAAGGGATGCCAAATGTCGTTTTGGAAGCCATGGCCTGTGGAATGCCGATAATCATGTCCAAAGTTGAAGGTAGTAGAGAACTCATAAAGGATAACGGATTTGTGATTGATATTAATAATCAAAGTGATATTATTGAAAAACTATTAATGATGATAAATAATGATGATTTAAGAATAAAATGTGGTCTAAACAGTCGTAAATTAGCCGTTGAGCATTTTTCTTGGGATCGGGCAGTTAGTTCCTATATCCGGTTATTAAGTAAGGCATGTGATGTAAATGCATAAGATTATCATCATCACCGATTACCGTCATGCCTTTAGACAGGGGATAAAACGATATCGCTCGATTGATGTTGATGTCATACGGAATAAGCTGACTTATAACGGTTAAAAATCAGATTTAATAGCCTATCTAAAAAGAGTAAAACAGTAAAGAGGATTATTATGTCGCATAAAGCAAAAACATTGTTTAAGATAATTATCGCAGCCACTTTATTAACAATATTATTTTATATTTCCGATGTAAACGAAGTTGTTAACCATCTAGCAAATGTTAAGCTTGTTTATCTTCCCATAATCCTTTTATTATGGTTATTTGGTGTGTTAATAAGCGCTTTAAAATGGTATGTGATTTTATTGGATTATCGGATAGGGGGAAGCTTTCTTTATTGTTTTAAATTATATCTTATCGGCAGTTTTTTCAATAATTTTTTACCAACAACCATCGGTGGTGATTCTTATAAGGTAGTGGCATTATCTCGTAAGGAAGAAAATAAGGGGAAATTGAAGGAAATAATTCTGGCTACTTTTTTGGAACGGATAATCGGATTTATAGTGTTGGCTGTATTTGCGGCGATTTTTTTGGGGTATTATTATCGGGTTTTTCTTGTAAATATCAAATTATTAAATTATCTCATAATTATCATCGGTTTATTTATTATAATGCTGATATTATTTATATTGAGAAATAAAATAATATCAAATTTATCAAGAGTACCAAAGTTAAAGAATATATTGGAGAAATTTACTGTGATATTTAGGTTGACAAAGAAAAAAACAATCATTATTGCTTTCTTAATATCCATAATCTTTACTTTACAGGCTTTTTTTTCACTCTATTTTGCTTTTTATGCCAATCACCAGAAAATACCGTTATCAATAATCGCCTTAAATAATTCGATAAGTAGATTAGTGGGCATAATACCCATCTCATTTAATAATATAGGCGTTACGGAATCACTTGCGATTTATCTGTATGGTCTCTTTGATTATCAAACAGAGATTGTTTTTAGCACTCATCTACTTCATCGTTTCATTCTTATTATCGGAAGCCTTATGGGTCTTATTCCCTATCTATATGATAAGAAAACGAAGGAGGTTAATTCATGAAATATATCTTAGTCACTGGGGGAGCAGGCTTTATCGGATCTCATTTGGTGGAATTACTGCTTAAAAAAAGGTGTAGGGTAATCGTAATTGATAATTTTAATGAGTATTATCCTCCGGAAATTAAGTATCAAAATATCGAAGAAATAAAGAAAACCAAGGAGAGCTATGAATTAGATGATTCATTTTTTCTTCTTTATAAAGGCGATATTCGTGATGGTGAATTTGTAGAGAAGATCTTTTCTAAGCATAAAATCGATTTGGTTATTCATTTGGGAGCAATGGCGGGTGTAAGGTATTCGCTTGAAAATCCCAAGCTATATATTGACGTTAATATTAACGGAACCGTTAATTTACTCGAAGCATGCCGGAAGTTTAAAGTCAGGAAATTTATCTTTGCCTCTAGTTCATCGCTTTACGGGAACAATAAAAAAGTTCCCTTCAGTGAAACGGATAATGTGGATAGACCCATATCGCAATATGCGGCTACTAAAAAAGCCGGTGAAGTACTTTGCTTCACATATCATCATCTATATGATATCAGTGTTGCCTGCTTACGCTTATTTACCGTTTACGGTCCCAGACAAAGACCTGATTTGGCGATTCATAAATTCACCAATATGATTCTAAATGATCAGAAAATACCTTTCTATGGTGACGGTTCAACAGCGAGGGATTATACATTTATTTATGATATTATTGATGGTATAGATAAAGTTATTTCGTGGATAAATAAAGATGATAAACAGTATGAAATTTTTAATTTAGGTGAATCCCAGTTTATAACCTTATTTGAGATGGTAAAAACGATTGAAGATGCATTAGGAAAAAAAGCATTACTGGATTATTTGCCTTTACCCGCCGGTGATGTCAAGCAGACATATGCCGATATTTCCAAAGCTAAAAAAGTTTTAGGTTATAATCCTAAAACCAGTTTTAAAGAAGGTATTAAAAAATTCATAGAATGGAAATTAAAATAACAAATTTAACCGGTTTCTTATTAGAACCGGTTTTTTAATTATTAAAGCGAAATACATATAAATTGATGAAAATTTGTGGTCGTAAGAGACAAGAATTATTACTTTTTATAATTTTTAAAATTTTTGTCATATATATGATAAAATTGGTGTTAATTAAAATATCATTTTTTAAAATGGTTTAGACAAGAGTATCATTATTTTTAATGAATACTCTGTTTAAAATATAAATATTTATGGAGGGATTTATATTGTTTAGAAAAGGTGTAGTATTTAAAAAGATTCATTATCCAAGTATTTAATCAGTCTTTAAAAAGTTTATGAAGTACATTTGTTTAGTTTTAGCATTAACAATTATTTTTACATCTGTTAATTGGGATGTCTTTATCACAAAGGCAGATGAACCAGTTGTCGAAACAATTGAAGAAAATGATGAACCTGAAACTGACGAACAAGATATCTTTGAAAATGAGGAAATAGATAGAAGCTTAGTTCCTATTGATTATGAAATAGTTGAAAAAAGAACAGAAAATGAAAAACATTTTCGAAAAATCGATGGAACTTATGAAGTAGCAATTTATAATCAGGCTGTCCATTATTTAAATAATGGAAAATGGGAGGATATTGACAATAGTTTAGTTCAAAACAAAGATGAATTAGAAACAAAAGCAAACAAATTTAAACTGAAATTTCCTAAAGAACTAGATGGAAGTAAACAAATCAAGTTAAAAATGGCTGATTATAGTATTGAATGAAAAGTCTTAGATATAAGTAAAACTGATGTGGCTTATAAAGATAATAAAGTTAAAACTAATAGCTTAAAAGAACTAGCCAATATAAATCAAACAGTAAAATATAACAATATACGAAAAAATGTCGATATTGAATATATAGTAATTGGAAGCGACTGGACTTATACTTCTCAAGATATGGGGATGGTAGGAACCGGCTACATTAGTGATTATACTGGTAACCTCACATTTGTGAGAAATGACTTTAAAATGAATAATGAATTTATGCCATTATCTCTTAGTTTTTACTTCAGCAATTATCTGAGAAATGTAAATATAGGATATGGAAACGGTTGGCGAACAAATTTTAACTATCAGGTAGGATATGATTCAGTAAGTAATAGATATTATTTATTCAAACCAGACGGTAATAAAGTCTATTTTATGAATGAAACATGTGAACTTGTTTATAGTGGCGTTGAAAAATGTGAATCAATTGCCGAAGATGGCTCAAGAATGTTGATGGTAAGGAATACTTATTTAGGAAATAACCAGAATTTCAGAATAGCGACGAAGTCAGATATAGAATACAATTTTGACAGTAAAGGAAGATTAACTAGCATTAGAAATATAAAAACTAATCATTATTTACGGGTATATTATATTGATTCAACATCGAATAAAATAGATTATATAATTGATGAAGCTGATAATAGAATTGACTTTTCATATAACGCTGGAAACACTCTAGTTAATAAAACGGAATTGAAACTCATGCAGTCTGATGGTACGCTTAGAACTGTTGAGGAGAAAAATTATTTTTTCATTAGTAACAATTTAGATTATATAACTCAAGGCTTTAGATACGGAACGGGTTCAAATACAGCAATGGTTTATGACAATAAATTAGAGTATGAATTTGATAGTTATAAGTTATTATTATAGTGATTATTATGCGACAGATGGAATGTATGATCTGTATTTTAGAATAGTGTTTAAAGTAGGAAATCCGCAGATAGCAACACCACTAGAACATATTCAATATAACTATAACAATTCTTGGAGAGATCAAATTTCATCAATTGATTACAAGGTTAATGATGTATTAAGTCATACTAAAACATACGCATATGATGAAAGTGGTAATATAAAAGAAATAGATGATTCAAGAGATTCTGTATCAAGTGAAAATATGACATGGGAAGGAAGGCAATTGAAAAGTCTAATAAAGGATTGTTATAGCATTTCATATAAATATAATGATCAAGGAATAAGAACAGAAAAACAGGTATCTTGTGGTTCAGATACAACGGTAACAAAATATATCGTTAATGGAGATAAAGTACTTGTTGAATATAGAGGAACGAATATAATATATTATACTTATGATGCTGATGGTTCATTATTAAGTATGAATCTCAATGGTAATGAATATTTCTATGTTACCAATTTACAAGGAGATATCATAGAAATAGTTGATATTAACTTAAATACTGTAGTATCATATAAATATGATGCATGGGGAAATATCATATATCAAACTAATAATGATTTAGCAAGAATAAATCCATATCGTTATCGAGGATATCGTTATGATGAAGAGACAGGCTGGTACTATCTTAACAGTCGTTATTATAATCCAGAGATAGGGCGATATATTAATGCTAATGATGTTAGTGTAATTTCACCATCAAGTATAAATGGAGTTAACTTATATACTTATTCAGTTAATAACCCTGTTATGGTAAGTAATAAAACTGAAAGAGTTGCTCAAGTTTATGGAACGAGTGCGGCTAGTTCAATTGTTAGTAATGGTGGTTTTGTTGTTAATAATTTAAAAGCAACGAATAGTTATAAAGATGTTTCAAACAAGCAGAACTTAGGATACTTAGCTTTTAAAGAATTCAATTCAAATTATTATGGTAATATATTTGCTAACATGGGATTTAAAGCTGGAAAAGGTTATATGCAATCCTTACTATTTTGGTTTGCTGATGAAACTGATGATACCCTTGGTAAAGGGCTGTGGAAAGGAATGGGATATGTTTTCATAGGATGTTTGGCTATTGTAGAGATAGGTAGTTCTATGCAATATTATAATAGTCTAAATATTCCTCAAAAAGATAAAAATCTGGCTATAGGTTTAGAAATTGGTAATGTAGTTACTACAACTTCCTTCGTTATAGCTGGAGCTGCTATAGGTCAAGCTTTAATTCCAATACCTGTAGTCGGGGCTGTTGTAGGAGGAATAGTAGGGGGCTTAGTCGGTAATTTAATTTATGACGAAAGTGTCGATTGGTGGTTTAAGAAATGAAAGATATTGATTTAAAGAGAATAAGAATTAATTTTTTATTAAAAAAATATTCGATTATTGGTTTCCTTACTGTTACTAATATATTAATTATATTTAG
>JAWLBU010000016.1:0-47797 GCA_041687555.1 Haloplasmataceae bacterium
GAGACATTGTCTCTTCTTTTGGCATGCTCAAAATTAATAGGTAATATTTTTTATAAAATTTTTATTTTTTACTTGACTTTAGTATAGCTGGCTCCTAATGTAAAATGCACCTTTATAGGTGCACTAATTCCATAAGTATTTTATGAGTCATATTTAATTTTGATGTTCTTTTAAATTTCTTCATATTAAAACCTCAAAATTAATATTACTATATAATTATAACTGATAATATGTGATTTTTAAAGAGTTTTTTTCTGTTAATTTATCCTAAAGCAACATCGAGCGTCATCATAACGGCAAATCCGATAATAGCTCCCAGGGTAGCAATCTTGGCTTCCTTATTTGATTTTGATTCCGGTATTAATTCCTCGACTACCACATAAATCATTGCTCCGGCGGCAAATGACAAGGCATAAGGCAGGACATTTCTCATGGTGATTACAAGAATTGCGCCGATTAATCCTGATATCGGTTCAACGATCCCCGATAACTGACCATACCAAAAACTTTTACGCCTAGTTAAACCCTCTCTCCTCAGAGGAATACTAACCGCAGCCCCCTCAGGAAAATTTTGTAATCCGATTCCGATTGCTAAAGCAATGGCAGCATAGAAACTAGCGCCTTCCAAGCCTAATTTGGCTGCCCCAAAAGCTACCCCCACCGCTAATCCCTCGGGAATATTATGTAAAGTTATTGCCAGTACTAATAAGATACTTCTGTGCCACCCGGTTTTTATCCCTTCGGAATGCTTGGGATCATTATCGGCATGCATATGCGGTAAAAAGATATCCACTATTAATAAAAAGAACGCCCCCAGAATAAATCCGATTAATGGAGGTATCCAGGGAAGGATGCCATTACCTTCAGCTATTTCAATAGCCGGTGCAAGCAGTGACCAAAATGATGCGGCTATCATTACCCCGGCTCCAAATCCTAACATCATATCCAATACTTCTTTTTTAACATTCCTAAATAAAAAAACTAATGATGCACCACTCATGGTCACAAAATAGGTAAACAATGTTCCAATTAATGCAAGCGTTGGTGCATTAAAGTTTTTTAACCATTCCACAATCATCACTCCATATAAACTAATCCCTAATTAGTATATTAAACCTTATATTGATTGGCTATAAATGATTATGAAATAGGCACTTATAATAAAAAAAGAGCTAATGCTCTTTTATAAAATCTCCTGTGCTTTATTAGCCGAACCGAAAACATCGATTTTTTCCTTGACAACGTCAATAATTGCTTTAGCTCCTGGTCCGATGACTTTACGAGGATCATAAACTTTGGCGTCTTTAGCCAATACTTCTCTTACGACCTTTGTAAATGCGATTTGATTTTCGGTATTCACATTGATTTTGCTTGTTCCGCAAGAGATTGCTTTTTTGATTTGTTCATCAGGTATACCGGTTCCACCGTGGAGTACCAGGGGTAAATTAGTCGCGTTTTTTATTTCTTCCATTTCTTTAAAACCTAATTTAGGTTCGCCTACATAAGGACCGTGTACGGAACCTAATGCCGGTGCCAGACAATCAACATGAGTCTCATTAACCAAACGGATACATTCATTTATATCAGCATAATTTATACCACCAATAATACCGTCTTCATTTCCGCCTACAGTACCTATTTCTGCTTCAACCGATAATCCGCGGGAATGAGCATATTCCACCACAGATTTAGTGACGGCGATATTCTCTTCGATAGGATGATGTGATCCGTCATACATTACCGATGTAAATCCAGCTTCAGCCGCTTTCTTGATATTTTCAAATGTCGTACCATGATCTAAATGAATTGCCACGGGAACACTTATCTGCAAATCCATCATCAGACCTTTTACCATATTTACCACCGTGTTGTATCCACCCATGTATTTGGCTGCTCCTTCAGAAACACCTAATATCACCGGTGACTTTTTTTCCTCAGCTGCTGTTAAGATGGACTTTGTCCACTCCAGATTATTAATATTAAATTGGCCTACAGCATACTTTCCTTCCTTAGCTTTTTGCAACATTATTTTCATATTAACTAATGGCATAAAATATCCTCCTTATGATTCTATTATTATATTATACTTTTTCTTGATTATTAACAATTATTTGAAGTAAATAAATTACTATTTACCCAAAGCGGCCTTAATAAAATCTCTAAATAACGGATGCGGTCTATAAGGTCTTGAAGTAAATTCCGGATGGAATTGACATGCGATAAAAAACGGATGATTATTAAGCTCGATAATTTCCACCAAACCTGTTTGTGGATTTAGTCCCGAAAAAATCAGCCCATTTTCCATAAATAATTGCTTATATTCATTATTAAACTCATAACGATGACGATGTCTTTCTTGGATGACCTTTTTCTGATAAGCCTCATAAGTCTTGGTATCATCTTTTATCTCACATTCATATTCACCCAGGCGAAGTGTTCCTCCTAAATGAATTCCTTTATATTGTTCCGGCAAATAATCAATGACAGGATATGGTGTATTTTCGTCCATTTCGGTTGAATTGGCATTTTCTAAGTTCAAAACATTTCTTGCATATTCGATAACGGCTAGTTGCATTCCCAAACATAATCCTAAATAAGGTATTTTGTTCACACGGGCATATTTTATCGCTTTTAATTTACCCTCGTTAGCCCTAGGTCCAAAACCGCCTGGAACTAAAATCCCCTTAACATCACCCAGTAATTCATTTATATTATCATCGGTAACACAGCCGGCATCTATCCATTTGATATTGACATTTACATGATGATAGTATCCGGCATGTTTTAAAGCCTCGCTAACGGACAAATAAGCATCATGTAACTGAACATATTTACCAACCAAGGCTATAGTGATGCTTTGATTAAGATTTTTGACTGTTTGAACTAATTTAATCCACTCAGTCAAATTAATTGGTGGTATATCTAACTGAAGATGCTTACATACATACTGATCCAATCCTTGTTTATGTAAACTCAAAACAACCTCGTATAATACTTCCTCATCTTTTGATTCAATAACGGCCTCTTTTTGAACGTCGCAAAACAAAGCAATTTTTTCTTTAACCTCATCGGTAATTGGTACCTCCGTACGCAGTACGATTACATCAGGATGAATACCCAGTGATCTCAGCTCTTTAACACTATGTTGAGTTGGTTTGGTTTTTATCTCACCGGCTGCATTTAAATAAGGTACTAAAGTATTATGAATATAACATGTATTATGAAAACCGACGTCCCTGCGCATTTGTCTTACGGCTTCTAAAAAAGGTAATGATTCGATGTCCCCCACCGTACCGCCAATTTCCGTAATCACTATATCGGCTTGGCTATCCTTGGCAACAGTAAATAATTTTTCTTTAATTTCATTTGTGATGTGGGGAATTACCTGTACTGTTCTTCCCAAATACTCGCCTTTTCTTTCTTTATTGATTACCGACTGATAGATTTTTCCAGCGGTAATACTTGCATCTTTAGTTAATTCCACATCAATAAAGCGCTCATAATGACCTAAATCCAAATCTGTTTCTCCGCCGTCCTTGGTAACAAAAACCTCTCCATGCTGGTAAGGGCTCATGGTACCGGGATCAACATTAATATATGGGTCAAATTTTTGAATAAAAACCTTAAACCCTCTATCCTTTAATAAACGCCCTAATGAAGCAGCAGAAATACCTTTTCCTAAAGAAGATACTACACCACCTGTAACGAATATAAACTTTGTCATCGTGAACCTCCAATTCAATAACTATTATTATAATTGTATAAAATTAAAAAAAAATGCCTTCCTTATTAGGAAAGCTTGTATTTTTTAGAGTGCCCTTATTTATATTAGCAGATAACGGATGAATTTTCAATATTTTTTTTATATTTCATCCTCATCATCATCATAATCTTCTTCATATTCTTCATCCACATCTTCGTCGTCTAAATCTTCTTCTTCTTCCTCATCTTCTATTTCCTCATCATCTAAATCCAATTCATCTTCTTCATAAACAAATTGATTCTCATAGACCTCATATTTTTGTCTGCTTTTCAAATCCCATTTATCGGCGGTAACATTGACAAACTTACCGCTTAAAGTCAAATCGGCATAAAAACGCGTAATGCGTTTTCTAAGCTCTTCTTCTGTTAAACCCATTAACTCGCTGACTTCCGTTGCTATTTTTTTAAAAGATTGCGGCGTTTTTTTTCTTAACATTAAATGTTCTGCTACTTCAAGCATTGACATGTTTGAGTAATTTTGAATCATAATAAGTCCTCCTATTTATTTTTTACATCTTTTCAGGTGCACTAACACCTATTAAATTTAATGAATTACGCAATGTAATTTGCGTAGCTTTAACAAGTGCTAATAATTGACCTGTTTTTTCTATATCCTCATCATTAATTACTTTTTCAGCATTATAAAAGCTATGAAAGGCCTGTGCCAAATCTATCACATAGTTTGTAATGATATGGGGAGCTCTTTTTAATGCCCCTGTTGCGACCGTTTTTGGGAACTCAGCCAATTTCTTTAATACTTCAAAAGCTTTATCAGAATCGATTAAATGATATTCATCGAGTAACACTGATTCCAGCTTTTTTTCTTCAGCCTGTCGTAAAATACTGCAGATTCTGGCATGTGCATATTGCGCGTAATAGACCGGATTTTCATTGGATTGTTTTGTGGCTAAATCCAAATCAAAATCCATTTGGGAATCACTGCTTCTTGAAACAAAGAAAAATCTAATGGCATCCACTCCGACCTCATCTATTAAATCCTTTAAGGTCAAAGCTTTCCCGGATCGCTTGGACATTTTATATTCTTCACCGTTTTTAATTAAGCGGACCATTTGAATAATGAGGGCTTCTAATTTATCCGAATCCCCTGTTAAGCATTCCATACTAGCCTTGAGTCTAGGCACATATCCGTGATGATCCGCACCTAATATGTCAATCAATATATCATAACCTCTGTCTAGCTTATCAATATGATATGCGATATCCGGTGTCAAATATGTCAAACTATTATCACTTTTTCGCAGTACCCGATCCTTGTCATCACCAAAAGCACTCGACTTAAACCAGGTTGCTCCTTCACTTTCGTATATATATCCCTTATTTCTTAATCTTTCAATAGCTTCTTCAACTTTATGCTCTTTATATAATGCTTCTTCACTGGACCATACATCAAAGGTAACGTTAAAACTTGCCAAATCTACTTTGATTTTTTCAAGTTCATAGTTTTTGGCAAAATTGCGGAATAAATCATAGCGTTCTTTTGTATCCTCAAGATATTTGTCACCATATAACAGATTTAATTTCTTAGCTATATCAACGATATCCTGCCCGTAATAACCATCCTCAGGCATTTCACTATTTTTCCCCAGCAATTGTTCGTATCGACAAATGGTTGATAAAGCCAAGTTATGAATTTGATTACCCGCATCATTGATATAATATTCTCTGGTTACGTTAAAACCAGCCATATCGAGGATTCTGCACAAGGTATCACCGATGGCCGCTCCCCTTGCATGACCCAAATGTAAATCTCCCGTAGGATTAGCCGATACAAATTCAACATTAATCCTTTGCTTCTTTCCAGTATCCGACCTTCCGTATTGTTCATTAAGTGTTAAAACCTGCTTTATTATTTGCGTCAAATATTTATTATTCATAAAGAAATTAATAAAACCAGGTCCGGCTATTTCAATTCTTTCTATATTATATTCTTCTTTATTAATTTTTTCGACAATTTCTTGCGCAATCATTTTAGGTGATTTTTTTAACTCTCTAGCAAGTTGCATTGCGCAATTCGTAGCCAAATCCCCGTTACTTTTTTCCTTAGGTTCTTCTATGATCACGTTAATTTTGTCTTTATCACACCCCAAGTCGATAATTATTTGTCGTAAATGTTCCTTTAATTCTTCCTGCAAATTATAAACCTTATTCATATGTGTCAACTCCTTTTATACTTACTTCCATCTGATAATTACCTATTACATTATTATCTAAAATAATATCATAGTTTAAATATATACCTTGATCCGTAAAATCATATTTATTGGTAAAAGCCGTTATTTCAGATGAGATATATTCATTATTGTAGTAACCGGTCGTATGTTCATTTTCGATATATTTCTGTTTCATTTGCACCTGACCGCTTCTGATTATGACTATTTGGTCGGGATCACAAATAAACATTAAATTATTATATTCATTATTATCCATCGCGGGTTCTTTAAATTTAATAAAAGTTTTTTTATTCTTTATATACCTTTTTCCTTTTTCATAAAATTGAATTTCATATTTTTGATCATCATTTGTGATATTCATTTTAAAATTAATATCAATAAGCTCTTGCATCCTTAAATCACCATAAAATGTATTAACAATATATAAATTATATATATTATTTAAAAAAATGCAACAAAAAAATAACATAAACCGCAAAATTACATTTTTTATAATACAACTATTATAATCGTAATTATCTTTTTTATACAACCTCATCAAACATTCTTAGGGAAAATAATAGCATAATATCCCGCTTTTTACAATATTAATTTAATTTTCATTATATAAAAAATCCTCATAATTTATGAGGATTTTTAAGTACCTTATTTAAAACTAAATATCAGAGGGAAAATAAATACCACGGTAGCCATCCATATGGCATAAATATTAAGATATGATGTTTGCCATTTTTCTAGTATGGTAAAGGTTATTTTATTAGTTAAGAATCTCAAATACTGCCATAATAGAATCAATAAATTACCTAAGAGGATGATGTTTTCTCCCAATGCGGCTACCTTATTTGGGGTAATACCGAGATTTTGTAATCTTATCAATATCGCGGTAAGGGCTACTATATCGATGATTAGAGCGGTTACAACCAAAGATATATTGATATAATCGAAAATATTTTTCTTTTCATGCAGGTTTCTTGCGGAAATAACATATAATACCAGACCGATTACTAAGACCAGCATTAAATCAAAACCAATTAAATAATTTCTATCGACAAACGGACTTTTTCTGGTAAAAAGCATTACCACTAAAAAGCTGACCATCGCGATTAAAAACAATGGGCTAAAGATTTTGGCCAAAATCGGCGCGAAATTCTCGACGATGCTCTTTTTTGCTTCCACTAAATATAAAGTTATCATGACTGTACCACAAATACCATAGAATATCAGATTATTAAATATTAGCGACTCCAAATCAATTCCAATGGCGCTGAATATTAACATCGTAAATAGAGATAACACACCGACACCGCAAGAAATTAACACACCGTAAATAAATGATTCCCCCGTAAAACGAATAAAATTCATTCTCTCCTTACTGTCCTTCCATTGCAAACCGATATAGGTGAAACCCGTGATTAACCACAAAAAGATAGGCAAATGAAACGCGGTTAATGTCTCCGTACTATTAGGATCATAAGAGGGATAAATATTGACTAAAATTCCGGTGATTATATAAATTCCCATAATTATCACAGTACTTTTCCAGTTTATTTTATGTTTAAAAATAAAGAATAACGCTACAAAAGGAAGAATAAAGACTGAGATATTTTTGATAAAAAATATTTCATTGGGCGAATATCCAAAGATACTCGGAATATTAAATAATGTCCCGCTAATTAAAGTAAAAATCATAATCAAAAATATTTGAAAAAGATGCTGTGATTTTGTGGTTGTATCTGACATCAAATACTTCCATAAATTAGCGTTAATCTTGGAATACTCATTAGAAATAGCGCTAATGTTTCCTAAACGCTTAATACTGATTATAAAAGCTTCTTCTTCAGTTAGTCCCGCACCTAATAGATCATCAATTTCATCGCGCAAGTGATTTTCCAACTCAAGCAAATCTGATTCGGTGAAGTTTCCTTTATCTCTAATTAGATCATTCCATGAGCGGATATTTGTTTCTAAATCAAACATATAAAAACCTCCTTATTCGTAACAAGTTTCAGAAATTGCCGAATGAACAATTTCCCATTGTTTTGTTAAATTTTTTAATTCCTCTATACCGGCTTCTTTTATTTGGTAATATTTACGTTTACGTCCTGATTGAGAAGTTTTCCAGTAAGAACCGATTAATCCCTGTTCTTCAAGACGGTGTAATACGGGATACAACATCCCTTCCGTCCAAACCAACTCATTATTGGATAATTCTTTTATCCTTTTTATTATTTCATATCCGTAATTATCTTGCTCTTTTAATATACCTAAAAGAAGCGGTGATGCCGAAGCGGCAATTAAATCTTTTGATATATTCATATCGCTCTCCTAATACCTAATACTTCTATGTATATTATTATACATAGAAGTATTAGGTATGTAAATACTTAATTTAATAAAATTTTTTTGAACTAAAAACAAAATATATAATCCCACAACTTATTATTAATAAAATAGCTGAAGTTATGTTTTTTTGTGGTAATATGGATTATTTATGAGAATTTGATATAATTATGATATATAAAAAAAGTTTAAAGTGGGAAGATATATGAAAAAGATAACGTTTTTTGATTTGGAAGTTTCATTAGAAACCAAAAAAATAGTTGATTATGGGGCAATAAAATCAAACGATGAAAAAATCCATGATTCCTCATTAAGTTCTTTTACATCCTTTATCGGAGATACAAAATTTATATGTGGTCATAATATTGTCGACCATGATTTAAAACATCTATTTAGCATCTTAGGAGAAAAAGAATACGCAAAACTAATTGATAATAAGTACGCTATTGATACCCTGTACTTTTCCGCACTTTTTTTTCCTCAACGTCAGTTTCATAATCTTTTAAAAGATGATAAACTGATCAGTGATGAACTAAATAATCCATTAAGTGACGCTATAAAAGCTAGAGATTTGTTTTACAGTGAAGTTGATAAGTTTGCTTTATTGCCTGATCAATTAAAACAAATTTACTATACACTATTAAAAGATCACAAAGGATTTGGTGGTTTTTTTAAATATGTCGACTTTTCAAATGAAACAACAACAATAGATGAAGAAATTAAATCCTTTTTCAAAGGTAAAATATGCGAAAATATTGATTTAAAAAAGATGATTAACGAATATCCAATAGAGTTAGCCTATTGTTTGGCACTCATTTTTGCAGATGATGATTATTCTATTTCACCTGGTTGGATATTGAAACATTATCCCCATGTTAATAATCTGATACACCTACTTCGAGGTACTCCTTGTTTAACCGGATGTTCATATTGTAATGAAAAATTAAATATCTATAAGGGATTAAAGAATTTTTTTGGTTATGATAAATTTCGTGAATTTAAAGGTGAAGCTTTACAGGAACGAGCAGTACAAGCAGCGGTGAATAATAAATCATTGCTGGTAGTATTCCCGACAGGTGGTGGGAAATCGATAACTTTTCAATTACCCGCCTTGATGGCTGCAAAAAATACAAAAGGGATATCGGTCGTTATATCGCCTTTACAGTCATTAATGAAGGATCAAGTGGATAATCTTCGTAATAATAGCATTAATGACGCCGTTACAATAAACGGCCTACTAGATCCACTCGAAAGAGCGCAGTCAATAGAAAGCATCCGTGAGGGAAAAGCTTTTATTCTTTATATTTCTCCTGAATCATTAAGATCTAAAACAATCGAAAATCTCTTACTAAACAGAAATATTAATCGTTTTATTATTGATGAAGCACATTGTTTCTCGTCGTGGGGTCATGATTTTCGTGTTGATTATCTTTATATCGGTGATTTTATTAGGAATATTTGTCTTAAAAAGAATCTTGAAGAGCCTATTCCGGTTTCTTGCTTTACTGCTACCGCAAAACGAAATGTTATTGATGATATTGTAAATTATTTTAAAGATAAATTAGGATTAGAATTAGAACTGTTCACCACAAATTCATCTCGAGAAAATTTAAGTTATAAAGTAATACGGACGGAAGAAGAAAACAAATACAGTGTCATACGCGAATTATTAAATATCAAAAAGTGTCCGACAATTATTTATGTATCAAGGACTAAAAAAGCGGAAGAATTATGCAATAGATTAAATCATGACGGATTCTTTGCCAGTACTTTTCACGGAAAAATGGATAAAAAAGAAAAAAGCGAGAATCAAGATGCATTTATTAAGGGCGACGTAGATATAATGGTTGCGACCTCAGCATTCGGTATGGGTGTGGATAAAAAAGATGTGGGTTTGGTTATTCATTATGATATTTCTGATTCATTGGAAAATTATATGCAAGAAGCAGGCAGAGCTGGTAGGGATCAAAATATATCCGCAGATTGTTATATTTTATTTAATGAAGAAGATTTAAATAAACATTTTATGCTTTTAAACCAAACAAAATTAACCATGCAGGAGATTCAACAAATATGGCGGGCCATAAAAGATATTACAAAGAAACGCTCAAGAATGTCAAACTCCGCACTAGAAATAGCTAGAGAAGCCGGATGGGACGATAATCTGAAAGATATTGAAACTCGTGTTACTACCGCTATCGCAGCATTGGAGGATGCCGGATACATCAAAAGAGGTCAAAATTCACCTCGCATTTTTGCCAATAGTATACGAGCTAAAAGTGTTATCGAAGCAAATAAAAAAATAGAGGAATCCAAACTTTTTAATCCTAGTGAGGAGATTAATGCCAAAAGAATCATTGCTAAACTAATTTCAAGCAGAAGTAGAAAACAATTCACTGAAGACTACCCTGAATCAAGGATTGATTATATATCTGATGACCTAGGAATTAAAAAAGAAGAAGTAATATATATCGTACAATTGCTTAGAGAAGCAAAAGTATTGGCTGATGCAAAGGATCTGACAGCTTACGTAGATGACAACAATTCGATGATAAATAATTTTCATAAGTTTAAAAAGTTAGAAAAATTCCTATTGGAATATATACCCGACGAAAAATCAGTCCAGAACATTAAGGAGTTAAATGAACAAGCTGAACAGGCAGGAATAGATAAGATCTCTACAAAACATATAAAAAAGATTTTAAATTATTGGGATATAAAAAATATAATAAAACAAGAACTATCACCATATTCTAAAAATTATTTAGTAATATATTTTTTAAAGGATAAAGAAATACTAGATAAGGATTTTACGAAACGATTTGATGTTGCCGAGTTTATTTTAAGTTATCTAAAGGATAAATATATTAATGACGAAAAGGAATTCAGCTTTTCGGTACTGGAATTACAAGAAGAATATAATTTAAGAATGCAGTTATTAGGTCAAACTACAAATATTAATGAGGTAGAAGAAACATTATTGTATCTGTCTAAAATAGGTTCTTTAAAATTAGAGGGCGGATTTATCGTATCTTTAAATTCACTTAATATTGAAAGGTTGGAAAAAGATAATAAAGTACGTTATAAGGTTGAGGATTATAAAAACCTTAAACGTTATTATGAACAGAAAACGCAAATGATTCATATTGTCGGTGAATATGCCAAAAAAATGATGGAGGACTATAACGCGGCAATCCAATTTGTAGAAGATTATTTTACATTAGAGTATAGTTCATTTCTGCGTAAATATTTTAAAGGCTCTAAAGAAAATGAGATTGTACGAAATATGACCCCGGAAAAGTTTAAGAAATTGTTTGGTGACTTATCAGTTAAGCAACTCAATATTATAAATGATAATACGTCACAATATATTGTTGTGGCGGCAGGACCCGGTAGTGGAAAAACCCGAGTACTTGTCCACAAATTAGCTTCATTATTATTAATGGAAGACATTAAACCCGAACAATTATTGATGCTTACTTTTTCCCGAGCAGCGGCTACCGAATTTAAGAAAAGATTAATTAGCTTAATCGGGAATACAGCCTATTGGGTTGACATCAAAACATTTCATTCCTACTGTTTTGATTCGCTTGGAAAAGTAGGCGATTTGGAAAAATCAGATAAAATAATAGAAGAAGCAATAATGAAAATTCAAAACGATGAAATCGATCCGTCCATTATCACAAAATCAGTAATAGTCATAGATGAAGCCCAGGATATGGACGAGTATGAATTCAAACTTATTCAAACCTTAATCGATAAGAATGATGATGTGAGAGTAATAGCCGTCGGAGATGATGACCAAAATATCTATTCATTTAGAGGTTCAAATTCTAAATACATGCTTGAATTGCTTAATAAAGAGAAATCTAAAATGTATGAATTGGTTAATAACTACCGGAGTAAAGCCAATCTTGTTGATTTTACAAATGCTTTTGTAGAAACTATAAACGGTCGTATAAAAAAAATGTCCATCATCGCTAATCAAAATGATAATGGTAAGATCGAAATTTATGAATACCCAAGTAATAATATGATTCTACCTGCAATAAATAAATTGATTGACGATGGTGTTAAAGGTTCTACTTGTATACTAACTCTAAGAAATGAGGAAGCTTATCAAGCAGCCAGTTTTCTTCAAAAGAATAAAATAAGGGCTAAATTGATTCAAGATAATGGTAAGTATAATTTATATGATCTTATTGAATTCCGCTATTTTTTAAATGAATTAAAATTGCCTAAAGAAGCATATACAATTCCGGAGGAAAATTGGGCGGAGGCTAAAAGAAAATTAAAAGAAAAATATTATAATAGTAATAATTATTATTTATGCGAAAAACTTATTAAAGACTTCGAAGAAATTACTAATAAGTATATGTATAAATCAGATTTCATTACATTCCTTCGAGAATCAAAAGAAGAAGATTTTTATGATAAAAATGAAGGATATGTGATAGTATCTACTATTCATAAATCTAAGGGCTGGGAATTTGATCATGTTATTATGATATTGAACGGTGAAAATTACAAGCTTGATAATGAATTGAAAAGGGCAATATATGTTGGTATGACCCGGGCTAAGGAATGTTTAACTATTCATTTTAATAATAACTTTCTAGACATTAATCAAAACATACATTATGAAATGATTAAAGATTTAACTTACACAAAGAACACTACTGAATACGAACCAACCAATTCTATAATAAAACAACTAAGTTTTAAGGATGTATATCTTTCTTATTTTAACGATAACTATATTCAAAACTATATTGGAAACCTTAAGAGTGGGGATTCGTTAATAGTTGATGAATACGGATGTTTAGATCAACATGACAATCGTATACTAAAGTTTTCCAAAAAGTTCATGGATGAATTAAACAAACTTTTATGGAATGGATATGAGATTGTAAACGCTAGTGTCAAATACTTAATCTATTGGAAAGAAAGAGAAGCTGAAAATGAAATTTTAGTGCTACTCCCAGAGATAGAACTTACAAAATATTAAAGGAGCGGATTAATAAATAATTCGCTCCTTTGTTTTATGATATAGCTTTATAGAGTCTGGCATAATAACCGTCATTTCCTATAAGCTCATTATGTGTTCCTCTTTCAATGATACCTTTATCATCTAATACGATAATTTCATCTACATTTTTTAATGTTGTTAAACGATGAGCAATAATAATGCAGGTTCTTCCTTTTGATAATTCCTCTAATGCTTCTTGTACCTTTCTTTCTGTAATATTGTCCAGTGATGATGTGGCTTCGTCAAGAATTAGTATTGGTGGATTTTTTAAGAATACCCGGGCAATCGCTATTCGTTGTTTTTGCCCACCCGATAATTTAACTCCCCGTTCTCCCGTCAAAGTATCATATCCGTTTTCTAGACTCATGATAAAATCATGAATTCTTGCTTTCTTAGCTGCCTCGATAACTTCATCCATTGAGGCATCGGGTTTACCATATAAAATATTATCTTTAATTGTTCCATAAAAGATATATACATCCTGTTGTACATGTCCGATTGTTTTTCTTAATGAGTATAAATCATAATCCTTAATATTTACTCCGTCAATCAATATTTCTCCATCTGTAACATCGTAAAAGCGAGGTATTAATTGAGAAATCGTTGATTTACCCACACCTGTTTCACCTACTAACCCAATACTCTGTCCTTTTTTAATTGTTAAGCTAAAATCTTTAAGGACATATTTATCATGGTTTTGATATTTGAAACTTACATTTTTAAATTCAATAATACCTTTAGGATCGGTTAAATATACGGGATTTTTTGGGTTTTGTATTTCTGGTTCCATCTCCATGATTTCATGAAATCTTTCAATACCCGCTATTCCGGTTTGTATTTGTTGAATAGAATTTATCAGTCTTCTAATTGGTTGAATTGTGTAATTGACATATAAAATTGCCGAAAATAATGAACCCGGTTTAATATTCTCAGTATACAACAAATACCCGCCCAATAATAATATCACGATATTAAAAACACTGATGATAAAGTCATTACCCGTAGAAAAGACGGTCATGGCCCGATATGCTGACCCCCAGCTGTCACGATACTTTTTATTATTTTTACTGAATTTTTCATATTCATAATCTTCATTAGTGAATGATTGTGATAAGCGAATTCCGCCTATGGAACTTTCTATTTGTGAGTTGATTTCGGCATGTTCTACTCTGACATTTCTAAAACCATTTAACATTTCTTTTCTGCTTATGATTGAAAAAAGAAGCAGTATTACCACAAAACCTAAAGAAGTGAAAAATAAACGATAATCATAGTAGAATAATATCCCTAATGAACCCGAAAGCATTAAAATGGAGATGAAAAGATCTTCAGGTACATGGTGAGCCATTTCCGCTATATCTCTTAAATCACCAACTAAACGGCTCATGATCATTCCGGTTTTATGCTCGTCGAAATAGCTGAAATTTAAAGTTTCAATCTTCTTAAACAAATCAGCCCGCATATCGTGTTCGATTCGTGTCCCCATGATATGCCCCCAATAATTTACTATTATCTGAAATAAGATTTTGATTATATATAATAGTAATAAAACCAAACTGACAATAATCATCATTCGCAAATTTTTGTTTGGTATGTAATCATCAATAAATTGCTCCGTGACCGCGGGAAACAATAAATCCAATCCCGCTATTAACAGTGCAGCCGCCATATCGATAATGAATAAAAACAGATGATTTTTATAATAGCTTATAAATCTCCTAATCATTGATATCCTCCTGATTCTACAGAAAAGAGACAAGTTATTCGCTTGTCTCGGCACTTATTAATATTTTTTTCATTTTTCTTTCAAATTCACTTCTTGGCATTAAAATACTTCTATCACATTTTAAACATTTGATTCTAATATCCGCACCCATTCTTATTATTTGCCACCTGTTTTCACCACAGGGATGAGGCTTTTTCATCATGACCACATCATTTAGTTTAAATGTTTTATCCGGCATTTTAACACCTCTTTTATTAATAATCTATAAGATTTACAACTTCATCCAAATTCATTACTTTTAAGATCCGGTTAAAATCTTCGGTATTGCTGAAGTCAATCACCAATTTTCCACCCAGTTCCTTAGTAATAATTTTAATTTTTGTCCCGAATGTTTTACTTAATTGTTCTTCAAGATAATCGAGATTTGTGTCTCTTTCAACTTTCTTTGGTTCCTTCTTTGGTTTATTTTGATTTTCTTCTTTTAAATATTGTTCCAGTGAACGAACGGATAAATTTTCTGCTTTAATTTTATTCGCTATTTCACTAACTTTATTAAGATCATCTATCCCGCATAAAATTTTGGCATGACCAAATTCAATAGTACCTTCCTGAAGCATATTTTTTACTTCTTCAGGTAAATTCAATATCCGTAAAACATTAGTAATATGTGTTCTGCTTTTGCCGATCCTATCTGCCACTTCTTGTTGCGTAATATTGTATTCATCGATTAACATCTTATAAGCAAACGCTTCTTCAAGTACGGTTAAATTTTCTCTTTGCAGGTTTTCCAATAGGGCAACTTCCGCCATAATTCTTCTATCAATATCACGGATGATTGCCGGTATCGTATTTAATCCTAATTTAAGACAGGCCTTATATCTGCGTTCACCCGCCACAATGTAATAACCTAACCCGTCCTTAACTTTAGTGACGATAATAGGTTGGAAGACTCCGTGTTCCTTAATCGATTGCGCTAATTCCTCGATTTTATCATCATCAAAAATCTTACGCGGTTGATAAGGATTTCTCTTTAAATCCTTTAATTCAATTTCAACTATTTGTTCATTTTCTTGTTTTTCCTCATTAAAACTTAAATTATCAGTAAATAAAGCACCTAAACCCTTACCTAATCTACTATACATTATGCTTCTTCACTTCCTCTGCCAAGTCAAGATACACTTTAGCTCCTTTTGAACTAGGCGCATAATCTATTATTGCCAGACCATGTGATGGCGATTCCGCCAAATGCACATTTCGAGGAATAATAGTGGAATATACTTTTTCACGGAAGAATGTTTTTACTTCTTTTGTAACTTCAATACCCAAATTGGTTCTGGCATCGAACATTGTTAATAATACACCCTCAAGTGCCAAATTACTGTTTAGATATTTTTGTGTGATTCTGATCGTATTTAGCAATTGGGTTAACCCTTCAAGCGCATAATACTCGCATTGAACTGTAATAATGACAGAGTCAGCCGCAGTTAATGCATTAATGGTTAATAGACCTAATGAAGGTGGACAATCGATAATCACATAATCATACTTATCTTTGTATTTTCGAATCGCATTACTTAATCGATATTCACGATGCTGTATCCCCACTAATTGTACTTCAGCCCCGGCTAAATCCATTGTAGATGGTATCAAATCCAAATCATTATTCCGCGTTTTAACTATTACATCATCGGCGTCAATCTGATCGATTAAAATATCATATATACTCTTTTTCAATTCCCCACGATTAATTCCTATTCCCGTTGTCGCATTCCCTTGAGGATCAATATCTATAATTAGTACTCTATCACCAAAGCGATTTAGACTTGCCGCTAAATTTATACTGGTAGTTGTCTTACCTACTCCACCTTTTTGATTTGCAATCGCAATTATTTTTCCCATATTTGTACTCCTTTTTACATTTTATACTCATATTCTACCATAATTGGAAAAAAAAAGATAGTAAATTCAAAAAAAGTTATCCACTTTTTGTGGATAACTTTTATATTTTTGTGGATAATTATTTTGTTTTTGGGATTTTTATTTGATAAATATAGAATTCTTCATCCTCGACTTGATTTGTTTCTAGTTCCAATCCCGATTGTTCCTTAACCATAAATATCGCATGATTAATGGTATTAATGGCGATACGCGCGTCTTTGGAAACCTTACTGATAATCTTTCCTTTTGGTTTTTCTTCGGCGTTAAGTAATTTCTTAATATAATTTTCCGTTTCTTTCACCGTCAAGTCTTTATCAATAATCTTATTTAATACTTGAAACTGCATTTTTTCGTCTTTTAGAGTAAGTAGTGCCCTGGCATGACGTTCCGTAATTTGTTTTGAAAGAATCGCATCTTGAATTTGCCCTGGTAAACTTAATAAGCGAATTTTATTGGCGATTGTTGATTGTGATTTTCCGATTTTGTTTGCTAAGTCCTCTTGCCGTAAATGATTAATCTCCATTATTGCTTTAAATGCTTTTGCTTCCTCAATGGCGGTTAAATCTTCCCGTTGCAGATTTTCAATCAAAGAAACGCTTGCCGCTTCTTCATCGTCATAATCCTTTACGATTGCCGGAATTGTTTCAAGATTCAACATCTGACAAGCTCTGTACCTTCTTTCACCAGCCACTATCTCATACATGTTATCCTTTGTTCTTACAATAATGGGTTGTAATACACCATGAACTTTAATTGAATCTGATAATTCAGTTATTTTATCATCGTCAAAAATTGTTCGTGGTTGATTTTCATTGGCAATGATTTGTGATAGTTTAATGTATACGATTTTTTCCTTATTACCTGAAAATAAATTCATGATTTCATCTCCCCAATCTATATATACTTATTTATATTATACAAATACTTTAATGTCGAAAATTAAAATATTATGTCTATTCAGTTAACATAGTCTCAGTGTGATTTTCATCCGGTTCATTTATTTTCCGATTTTCATAAATGTTGTTAAATATTTCTTCGTTAGTTAAAAAGAAATCAATTATTTCTTTATTGAATATTTCCTTCACTTCATTAGTTTTAAAATAAGCCACAATCTGCTCATGATTTAAATTATGAATATGTGGTTTTTCATTGCGTAAATGTTCGTATAAAAAGATAAATCCCAGAATTTGGATTTCGATTGACATGTCCGGATTCATAAAGATTAGCTCATAGTTTTTAATATTATCCACATTAATGTTCTTTTGGTTTTTATATGTAATAGATAATAGTAAGCTAAATAACTTGGTTAACTTATAAGTGGACATCTCTTCAAAATAATTAAGCTCTCTTTTAAATTGATAACTGGTAAGTTTTTTACCTAAGATTTTATTTGGATTTTTATACTTTTGTAAGTCAATATAAGAATCGATTTTTTCCTTTAGGTTACCTTTTAAATAAAATGATTCGTTAAACAAATCGATGTAATTATACAATCTTTCCTTAGTTTCATCTGTGGCGTATAAATCAGTATATCTCTCCAGTTCATTCTTATCAGCCATTAATTTGAATATTGTTTTATGATATTTCAATTCTACTTCTTTTTGACTATCAAGTTCATCATATAAATCATCTATTTCTTTTTCATTATAGATATTTCTGATTGACTGTACTATTAAGATAATAATTAATATGCCTTCGAATAAATATGGCGTTAAAACATGTGCTGATTGATAATTAATTATTGTCTCATCATATTTAAAATTAATGATCGATGCAAAGACAAATATAATTAAATAACCAAGGCCGACAGCTTTTTTATCTTTAAATACACTGATAATCGCTATCGCCAAATATATTAACATATATGTTGCCGGATTTGGTACGTTTATAAATATATTTATCATAACAACAATAGTACCGATAATGGAAATATACATGGCCAAATAGAGTTGTTCATTGCTATCTTTATTAATCAATATCGCATATGAAATAACTAAATTCAAGACAAAAACAGGCAGAACCAAATTCAAGAAACCGATAAAAGGCATACGATTAAAAATTAAGATTAATGTCGCAAAGAAATTAGAAATAAATATCGTTAAATTGACCAGAATAATTCTTTTTTTTAACGATGCCATTTGTTTTTCATAAACTAATTCTTTATCTTCAAATAAATATGCCAAAAAATACCACCACCTTATGTCTATTATAATGGTTTATTTTTAATTTGACCATAGTTTCGCGGATAATTATTTGGAGTTTTATGAATTTTGGTAAAAACCAATATATTCCGCATACCATTACCGTTCGGAAGGGAAAATTCATAAAGATCGGTCAACCTAGCACCTAGAATTTCTATACCTTTTTCAGCTTCCTGCAGTTCTTCCTTACCCGTCGAACCCTTCATTGCGATAAAAAGTCCGTTTTCGTTTACTAAAGGAATACATAATTCCGAAAGGATATTTAATCTCGCAACAGCCCTTGCGGTCACAACAGAAAAACTCTCGCGGTTATTTAAACAAAATTCTTCGGCTCTGGTATGATATGCTTTTATATCATGCAATCTTAATTTTTCTATGACATGGTTTAGAAATAGTATTCTTTTACCTAAGGAATCAACAATCGTTATTTTTAAATCAGGTCTTACAATCTTTAAAGGAATACTGGGAAATCCTGCTCCGCTGCCAACATCACATATGGTACAGCTATCGGGTAATTCTTGATAAAACAACAAACTAAGAGAATCATAAAAATGTTTTATGTATACTTCTTCTTTTGCGGTAATAGCGGTTAAGTTCATTTTTTGATTGAATTCCATCAATAATTCATAATATTTGTTAAATAAATCTAAGTGAATTGTACTTAATTCTATTCCCCGTTCCTTTAAAGCGGACACAAAATGTTCTTCATTCATCTATTTTACCTCGGCGATTATATGTTTCTAAATAGACCATTAATATGGAAATATCACTCGGATTAACTCCGGATATTCTTTGTGCTTGTCCGATTGTCAGCGGACGTATTTGATTTAGTTTCTGTCTTGCTTCCAAAGCCAGGTTTTTTATCTTATCATAATCAATATCCTGAGGAATAGTTCTTTCCTCTAATTTATTTAATTTATCAACCTGAGAAAGCATTTTTCGAATATATCCTTCATATTTGACCTGAATTTCAATTTGTTGAATTTCTTCTTTGGTTAATTTCGTCTCTTCTTCCAATAAATTCATAATATGCTTATATTCAATTTCCGGACGCTTAAGTAAATTTAATGGCGTAATACCATCTTTTAAGGTAGCGGACGGTATTCTCGATAAATATTCGTTAACCCTCTTCGTCGGATTTATCATCATATTTCCTAAACGGTCCTTCTCATTTTCAATATTACTTATTTTTTGTTTAAACTTTTGATAGCGATTTTCATCAATCAGACCAAATTTATACCCATATTCCCTTAGACGGATATCAGCATTATCATGTCTTAATAATAAACGATATTCGGCACGGGAGGTTAAAAGCCTATAAGGTTCTTTGGTTCCTTTTGTGACTAAATCATCGATCATCACACCGATATAAGCTTCATTGCGTTTTAATATAAATGGTTCTTTTCCCTGTATTTTTAGGGCGGCATTGATACCGGCCATAATTCCTTGACCTGCTGCTTCTTCATAGCCGCTCGTTCCATTAACCTGACCGGCAAAATATAATCCCGCCACTAATTTTGATTCCAGTGTCGGCCATAATTGCGTTGGATCTATGGCATCATATTCAATCGCATATGCATAACGGACTATCTTACAGTTTTCTAATCCCGGAATTGTATGGATAATCTTTTCTTGAACATCCCGCGGAAGAGAAGTTGATAATCCCTGAACATAAATCTCTGGTATATGCAAACTTTCAGGTTCCAAAAAGATTTGATGACGCTGTTTATCGGCAAAACGGACTATTTTATCTTCGATGGACGGACAATAACGTGGTCCTCTGCTTTCAAGGTTTTCTATAGCACCATACATTGACGATTTATGTAAATTATCCAAAATGATTTTATGTGTTTCTAAATTGGTATAGGTTAAATAACATGGTACTTGAGAGGTAAGTGGTTTAAATTCCGTCGTATCAAAACTAAAAGCATGATATTCCATATCTCCGGGTTGTACTTCCGTTTTAGCATAATCTATACTATCTATGGCAACTCTTGGAGGAGTTCCGGTCTTTAAACGTAATGTTTTAAAACCAAGGCGGCGTAAATTATCGGATAAATTCAACGAAGGTTTTTCATTATCCGGTCCGCTACTCCATGTTTCGTTACTAATCATGATTCGTGCTTTCATATAAGTTCCGGCAGTTAAAATAACAGCCTTGGCGTAGTATCTTTCCTGATTCTCCAATATGACACCCTTAACCACATCATTTTCAACAATCAGATCATCAACTATTTGTTCAATTATAGTCAGATTTTTTTGCTTAAGCAGTGTTTCTTGCATATTTTTAGGATAATCAATTTTATCAGCCTGAGCTCTTAAGGCTTGAACACCGGGACCCTTTCCGGTGTTTAATAAACGCATCTGGATATGTGATTTATCGGTATTTCTACCCATTTCACCACCTAGAGCATCAATTTCCCTTACGACGATCCCTTTAGCAGGACCGCCTACGGAAGGATTACAAGGTAAGTGAGCCATTTTGGTAATTTTTCCAGTGACTAATAATACATTTAAACCCATTCTTGCCGGTGCAAGGGAAGCCTCACAACCAGCATGTCCTCCACCAATTACGATAATATCATACATTACGAAAATCGCTCCTTTACTAAATAACATACATAATTATTTTACCATAATTACTAATTTATATCATTTTTAATCTAACAACAATACATTATTTTAGCACTTTTTACTATATTGTAAATTATTTATAAATTATAAATTTCAACAAACAATAAAATAATACTATTAATGCCGTGATAAAATATGAGTATTTTTGCTTAAATTTATTTTCATTGTAATTGCTTCATTGATAGCATTTATATTAATGCGATTTATTCATCCTACCTAAGTTTGGTAACTTTATCGCAACAATCGGTGACGGATTCTTGTCAGTACTAACCGCATTTATAATATATATATTATATGATGGCTTTGACACGACATTTATTGGCTTACTGTTATATCTAATTATCATCTTATTATTTGAATGGTTCTTCCATAATTATATTCACAGAAATGAGGATTGAATAATTTATTTATCGAATAATCGCATATCAAAATTACTTGATAACAACCAATATAGTGCTATAATAGATAAGTAGTAATTAGTACCTACGCTGAATTCTCAATCGAGAAACGGGAGAACCAATAATGGGGCGTATATTATTAAATAGGGTTATCTTTCAAACCTAGCCCGTCAGCTAATCTCGTAAGCATGGAAAGAATATTATGGTACTTAAGTAGGTTATTTTTTAACCTTTATTTAAGCGATAAACCATAGATTTCTTTCTATGGTTTTTTAAATAGTGTGGAGAATATTATTACTTATTTCCATTTAAATTGGAGGATATGAAAAAATGCGGATCATTATTGTCGGTTTAGGAAAAATAGGAAGTACGATCACTGATTTCTTAACTCATGAAGATCACGATATTATTGTCATAGACACTAATCAGACAATTGTTCAGGAGATTGTCGATTCATATGATGTTAAGGGTGTGGTAGGAAACGGAGCAAGTTATCAAGTATTAATGGAAGCCGAAGCAAACAAAGCAGATATGTTAATTGCTTCCACTTCAAGTGATGAACTTAATATCTTAAGCTGTTTAGTCAGTAAAAAATGCGGAGTAAAATATACCATCGCCCGTGTTAGAGACCCTGAATATTCTAAACAAATCGATTTTTTTCATAAAGAACTGGGTGTCAGCATGATAGTTAATCCCGAATTTGAAACGGCAAGAGAAATATATCGAATATTACGCTTCCCTTCCGCATTAAAGATAGAAACCTTCGCTAGCGGCAGGGTTGAAATAGCTGAAATGATCGTAGCTGAAAATTCTGATTTAGTCGGAAAACGTTTGATGGATATTCGTAAAGAGCTGGATGTCAACGTCTTAATCTGTATCGTTGAAAGAGAAGGCAAAGCATATATTCCGGATGGTTATTTTGTCCTACAGGCAAACGATAAAATCTATGTGAATGCACCGAAAATGGAATTAAGCAAATTCTTTAAAAATTCGGGGAATCTAAAAAATAAAGTTAAAAGTGTGATGATTATTGGCGGTAGCAAAATTTCATTTTACTTGACAGTTAAATTAATAGAAATGGGTGTTAAGGTAAAAATAATCGAAATTGATAAAACAAGATGCCAACAATTAAGCGAATTATTACCTAGTGTTGATGTGATAAATGGTGAAGGCAGTAATCAAATGTTGCTGAAAGAAGAGGGTATTGAGAATGTTGATGCCGTCGTAACCCTCACGGGATTTGACGAGGAAAATATCATCATCTCTTTATATGCTAAATTAAAAAAGGTTCCGAAGATTATTACGAAAATAAATCGCTATAACCTTTCAGATATATTTAAAAGCGTTAATTTAGACTCCGTTATTTCACCTAAAGAAGTTACCGCCAACCACATCATTAGATACGTTCGTTCGCTGGAAAATGCCGTTGAAAGCGAAGTAAAGACCTTATATAAACTCGTAAATAACCAGGTAGAAGCTTCCGAATTCTATTTAGCTGAAGAGACATCATTCACTCATATAACCTTTAAAGATTTAAAATTAAAACCCAATATCCTAATTGCAAGTATAATCCGAGATAATAAAGTTATTATTCCAAGTGGGACAGATTATATGCAGGCCGGTGACAGTGTGATTGTGGTATCGATAAATAAAATTCATGATCTAGAGGATATATTGGGGTAGTTTATGAATTATCGTATCGTTTTTCGCACACTTGGAAAGATTCTGTTTTTTGAATCGGGTTTGTTAATCCTACCTTTATTTATTTCCTTATTATATAAAGAAAAAAATGCTTTAATCGGATTTTTTATCACGATATTGATAACACTGTCAGTCGGATTACTATTAATATATCTTATAAAAAAAGATGATGCTCCGTTTTTTGCCAAAGAAGGATTTGCGATTGTCAGTCTCAGCTGGATTTTCATCAGTTTATTCGGAAGTCTCCCATTTATGATTAGCGGGGAAATAAGCAATTTCTTTGATGCTTATTTTGAGACAGTTTCCGGTTTTACAACTACTGGATCATCCATACTTTCCGATGTGGAATCTCTAAGTTACGGATTATTGTTTTGGCGTAGCTTCACTCATTGGGTCGGTGGAATGGGAATCTTAGTATTTGTCCTGGCATTATTACCGAATATCGATCCTCGCAGTATGTACATATTAAAGGCAGAAAGTCCGGGACCTCAAGTAGGTAAACTAGTATCAAAGCTTAGATTCACCGCCAGAATTTTATATAGTATTTACATTGTCTTGACCTTAATATTAATAATTTTATTATACATCGGTGATATGCCCTTATTTGACAGTATCATAAATTCTCTAGGGACAGCAGGTACGGGTGGTTTTAGTATTAAAAATACAAGTATAGCCGCTTATAACAGCTTATATGCGGAAATACTAATCACCGTGTTTATGATTATTTTTGCGATCAATTTTAATATTTTTTATTTAATCTTAATCGGACAATTTAAACAGGCGTTTTTAAATGAAGAATTAAGATGGTATCTTTCAATAGTATTTATTTCGATACTTATAATTACATTAAATACATTACAGGTTTTTCAGAATTTCGGTGAAGCCTTAAGGTATTCGTCTTTTCAGGTAGCATCAATCATATCGACCACCGGTTTTTCTTCTACTGATTTTAATAATTGGCCAACGATGTCAAAATGGGTTTTGGTAATCCTTATGTTTACCGGCGGATGTGCCGGTTCTACCTGTGGAGGAATCAAAATATCCAGAATATCTATTCTAGCGAAAACCGTCCGTAATGAGATTAAGCTCGGTCTTCATCCTCATCAGATATCTAACGTGAAACTTGAAAATAAAAAAGTGGAAAATGATATATTAAGAGGTGTTACTTCATTCCTAATCGCTTATGCCTTTATAATAGTATTAGGTACTCTAATAATAAGTATAGAAGGCTATGATATCGTTACTAGTTTTACCTCGGTAGTAACATGTATAGGTAATGTTGGTCCCGGATTAAACCTTGTTGGCCCTATGGGGAACTTCTCTATATACTCTGACTTTTCTAAATTTTTCTTATCCATTGTCATGTTGGCGGGCAGATTGGAAATATTCCCAATCTTAATGTTGTTCACCCCAAAAATGTGGAGAAGAATTTAATATATATCTATAAAAAATAGAGATATATCTTGGGTAACCAATATATATCTCTATTTTATTATATATTAAAACTCACAATTCTTAGGTGTTCTTGGGAATGGAATTACATCCCTGATATTTTCAATTCCTGTCAAATACATTAACATTCGTTCAAAACCTAATCCATAACCGGCGTGTTTAACTCCACCGTACTTACGTAAGTCTAAATACCAGGATAATTCTGTTTTCGGTATACTCATTTCATCCATCCGTTTTTCTAGGTATTCTAAACGTTCTTCACGTTGTGAACCGCCTATCAGCTCTCCAACTCCGGGTACTAACAAATCACATGCGGCAACGGTTTTTCCATCATCATTTAACCGCATATAAAAGGCTTTAATGTCCTTAGGATAATTTGTCACAAATACGGGAGCCTTAAAATATTCATCGGTTAGGTATCTTTCATGTTCACTTGCCAAATCCATGCCCCATTTAACTTCATATTCAAATTTCTTCGGAGCTTCTTTCAGTATGTCAATTGCTTTGGTATAGTCGCAACGATAAAATTTACTCTTTAGTAATTCCTGCAGACGGGCCAGTAAACCTTTTTGAACAAACTGATCAAAAAACTTCATTTCTTCAGGAGCATTTTCTAGTACATATTGGATAATATATTTTACCATGTCCTCCGCCAAATCCATATTATCATCCAAATCGGCAAAAGCAATTTCCGGTTCTATCATCCAAAACTCCGCTGCGTGTTTATAGGTATTAGAATTTTCCGCACGGAAAGTCGGTCCAAAAGTATAAACATCTCTGAACGCTAAGGCAAACGCTTCAGCTTCAAGCTGACCGGTAACGGTAAGGTTGGTTGATTTGCCGAAAAAGTCCTGAGTGTAGTCGACTTCTTTGTTTTCATTTAGCGGCAGTTTATTTAGATCGAGTGTTGTGACTCTGAATAATTCACCTGCACCTTCCGCATCGCTTCCGGTTATTAACGGAGCGTGTACATAAACAAAACCTTTTTCCTGAAAAAAGCGATGAATGGCATAGGCCGTAATTGAGCGCACTCTAAAAGCAGCACTAAATAGGTTGGTTCTTGGACGTAAATGAGCTACTTCACGTAAAAACTCTCGTGTATGATGCTTAGGCTGAATCGGATAATCTTCCGGACAATCCCCTTCTAAGTATACTTCATTTACTTTTATCTCAAAAGGTTGCTTAGCATTTGGTGTCAATTCCACTCTTCCAATAACTCTTACAGCAACACCGGCACGATATTTTTGTACTTCCTTAAAGTTTTCTAAAGCATCTTCATATACTACCTGCACTGTTTCAAAATATGTACCGTCATTAACCATTAAAAAACCAAATTGTTTTTGGGCTCTGTTACTCCTTACCCAACCGGTTATTTCCACTAAATCATTCAGATACTTTTCAGTATTACGATATAATTGTCTTATGACTACTTTTTTCATTTTTATTCCTCCTCGTTATCATCGATATATGATATCTCATCCAATTTAACTTCCATGTCCGCTCTTGATATGGAATCAAAATGTCTTTCGATTTTATCGGATGTTGTATTTAATTCTTTGACATTTTTCGATACCTGCTCAATACTTCTAGATAATTTATCCCATCTATCCTTATAACGTTTAAATTCTATTCCTAATTTATTTAGTTCGTCATGGATTATAGCCGAATATTTATCCCGCTCGATATTTTGCAATATAACTTGAACGGTAGCTAATAAAAACATTAAAGTGGTAGGGGATGCAATCCAAACGCGTGCTTTTTGCGCATAATTTATTAAATCCTGATGATTTGCATTAATTTCCGCAAAAACCGCTTCGGCAGGAATAAACATGATCGCCGAATCAGCCGTCTCATTATAGATAATGTATTTACTGCTGATATCATCAATATGTTTTTTAACATCCAGCTTGAATTTTCTTTCAACATCGATAATCTCTTCATTACTTAAACTACGATCAACCATTTTCTTATAATGTTCTAAGGGAAATTTGGAATCAATACAGATATTACCCAATGGCTCAGGGGTATAAAGAATTGCGTCAACAATTTTGTCATTACTCAATTTTTTCTGCATTTCAAAAACCTTTGTATTATTTTCACCAAATGTTGATACTAAGATTTGTTTTAACTGTACCTCGCCAAACGTACCTCTAGCCTTCTTATCCGTTAATACATCCTGTAAGGAGATAATGTTGGTTGATAAATTCTCGATATTTTTTTGTGCCTCATCAATCTTACTTATTCTTTCCAAAATATTATTAAAGGTCTTTGTCGTTTTTTCAAAGCCTTCGCTTAACCTTGATTCTACCTTATCGTTGATTTTATCTAAAGCAAGAGTAATATGATCGTTTAATTTATCAAATAATTGAACCATGTCCTTTTGCAGATAATTTTTGAATTCATACAAATCAGTACGCATTTTATTATGAAATGTCAAATATTCTTTAATAGTTTGTTCATTATATTTATTTATATTAACTACGATATTCTCTCTTAATTGGGCAAAATCATCCGCTAAGCTTTTTTGGATATTTAAAAATTGTGTTTGCTGATAAAACTTAAAATCATTCATTTCCGACAACATATCTTTATCTTGTCTTTTTATGCTAAATACCCGGAAAATAATGATAAGATTGAATGATAACACTAAACTTAATAAAATGATGACAATAATAATCTCAAGCCCCAAATCCTCACCACCTTTATAACAATATTATATTATGTTTTTTACATTCCTCAAACATCGCCTTTGGCCATATTGAACACTGAACCTCACCGATATGCGCTTTTTCCAAATAATACATGCATAATCTTGACTGACCAATTCCGCCGCCAACCGTATAAGGCAATTTATCCTCGATAATCATCCGATGATATGGAAGATTTAACTTATCCAAACTGTTGCATACGGTTAACTGTTCCAATAATGATTTTTTATCAACCCTTATTCCCATCGATGATAATTCAAAGGCGCAATCAAGCAATTCATGGTATACCAATATATCCCCGTTTAAATTCCAATCATCATAGTCGGGTGCCCGTTTATCATGTGACTTTCCGGAATTTAAGATTTTACCAATCTGCATGATAAAGACCGCATGATATTTTTTACAAATTGCATCCTCTCTTTGTTTTTCCGTAAGATGCGGATAAAGATCCTCTAATTCCTGACTGGTAATAAAGTAAATTTCTTCGGGTAGCTTATGTGTCAATACCGGAAATTCCTCAACGATATACTCATCGGTTATTCGCAACACCTTATATATTTGTCTAACGATTTCTTTTAATTTATCGATATTCCGATTTTCATAATTTATAACCTGTTCCCAATCCCACTGATCCACATAATAAGAATGTAAATTATCCGGAATTTCATCTTTTCTGATGGCGTTCATATCGGTGTAAATGCCCTTTTTTTCCTTAATATTATAATTATATAAGGCCATTCGTTTCCACTTAGCCAATGAATGAACGATTTGAACTTCCTGACTATCTTCCACCAAAAAAGAAACGGGCACTTCCACACCGCTTAAATTATCATTTAATCCCGTTTCCGGCGTGACAAATAACGGTGCAGTTACTCTTGTCAGATTTAGTTCATAGGCTAATTGTCTTTCAAAAAAATCCTTTAGCTTTTTTATCGCAACCTGGGTTTGAAATAATGAAAGTTTACTTTGATATTGCTTTGGAATCTTTAATGTCATTTTTAGCACCATACTTTCTAAAAATAAAAAACAGTCGCTCGTATAGGGACGAATGACTGTTATCCGCGGTACCACCCTGGTTGTCTCTAATAAGACCTCTTATGGTATTCCTTATAACGTAAGGATTCCGTCTTAGCCTACTTTGTTCCCATTTCGATAAGATACTCCGAGGTGTTCTTCACTTTTAAATCAGTAATCGGCTCTCATCATCCCGATATCGCTGTAACAACCATTAAAAGTTACTCTCCCCTTCATTGTATTTTAAATATATAAATAATTTATACTACATAATACATTTTTTGTCAACAAAAAACAGCTTACTTTCCTAAACAGAATTTACTGAACAATTCATCAATTAGATAATACATTTTTTGTCAACAAAAAACAGCTTACTTTCCTAAACAGAATTTACTGAACAATTCATCAATTAGACTTTCGCCAACCTCTTCACCTAATATTTCCCCTAGTTTCATCCAGGCTTCCTTAACATCAATTTCGACCATATCAATCGGCATCTCTTCCTCAATTGACTTTAATGCGTCCTGTAAAGCTGTTTTGGCACTTTTCAGTTTTGCGATGTGTCTGCTATTTGATAAATAAGTTAAATCCTTATTTTTGATATCACCAATTTCAAAGAGTCGCTTAATTTCTTTTTCCAGTAAATCGATGCTTTGATCATTTAACATGGAGGTTTCCATGTAATTATCCAATACTTTTTTATCCATTTTTGTCGGCAGGTCTATCTTATTGATAATGTTTATCCGCTTTTTATGTTTAGTCATTTCTAATAACTTTAAGTCATCATCGTTTAATGCTTCGTTATTATTAAACATTAACAGTATCAGCTCTGCTTCATTTATCACTTTTTTTGTTTTTTCCACACCAATGACTTCCACAATATCTTTCGTTTCTCTAATCCCGGCCGTATCGACTAAATTTAAGGTGATACCGCCGATATTTATATATCCCTCGACTAAATCCCTTGTTGTGCCTGCTATTTCCGTCACTATTGCTTTTTCTTCCCGCATTAATTTATTTAATAAACTTGATTTTCCGACATTTGGTCTCCCGACGATAACCGTTTTTATCCCATCGCGAATAATTTTACCCGTTTTGGCAACCTCCAATATATGATCGATTTTTGTGAGGATTGCCGTTATTCCCGGTTTTATTATCGCATTGGATAAAACAATCGCATCATCATATTCCGGATAATCAATATTAACCTCGATGTTAGCGATGATATTTAATATTTCCTCCCGTAAATTGGAAATTAAATTAGAAACACGGCCGTCAAGGGTGTTTACGGCTATCCTTAAAGCTTCTTCGGTTTTTGCGCTTATTAAATCCATTACCGATTCGGCTTGAGTTAGGTCAATTCGTTTATTTAAGTATGCTCTTTTGGTGAATTCACCGGGAGTAGCTAATCTGGCACCCAAATTAAGCATTATTTCCAGTATCTTATTAGTGACAAATATTCCACCGTGGCAATTAATTTCCACGATATTTTCCGTCGTATAGGTCTTCGGTGCTTTCATCACCGATACCAGTACCTCATCAACTATTGAGTTATCCTCAGGATTTATAATATGACCGTAATTTATCGTGTGGGATTCTACGGTATGTAAATCTTTACCCTTAAAAGCTTTATTCACTATATCTATAGCTTCTCTTCCGCTTAACCTGACAATAGATATGGCACTTTCTCCAAGAGCCGTGGAAATAGCGACAATTGTGTCATCTTCCATTTTATCACCCACTTAATTATAGTATCGGACTTTTTTTCGTAATTTATAAAAAAATAAAACTGCATCGCCTCGATGCAGTTATTCTATTTTTTTCGCGGTTTTATAACTAAACAACGGTTTGGCTCCTCACCGACTGATTCGGTATATACGTCCCGCCATTCTGAAAGTTTAGTATGTATTATCCGTCTTTCATATGAATTCATTGGATCAAGTTTAACATCTATTTTTGTTCTTGCAACTTCTTTGGCAACTTTGGTAGCCAAGATTTCTAATTGTGTGCGCCGTTTTTGTTTATAACCGCCAACATCAACGGTACAAATTAATTTTTCATCAGAATAACGGTTTAATACCTGTCGCGTTATGAACTGCAGTGCATCAATTGTCTTACCTTCACGACCTATAAGCAAAGGATTGTTATCACTATAAATATTGTACCTTATTTCCTTATTGCCGGATATCATCTCTATTTTAGCATCAATACCCATATCCTTCATGATTTGTTTTAAAAAGTTCAGACCTGCTTCCGCCGGATTTACTTTAAGAGAAACAAGTGCCGTAATGGATGATCCAATGCCTAAAAATCCCTTTTTTTCGTTTTGTATTTCAATATTTAATTTTTCCTCAGGTTCCTTAAATATTTCAATTGCTTTACTTTTAACTTCCTCGATATTTTTACCTTCGATTGTCGTTTTTCTCATTTTAAGAACCCCACTTTCCTAAATTATTTTTTTGTATTTTTTACTTCTTTATATTTAGCGTTTACCACATTACCATCTTTTTTTCTCTTAAATGGTTTTTTAACCACAATAATCTGTAGTGTCGAATAAATATTACCAACTATCCAATATAAAGATAGAGCTGAAGATTGAGAGAAAGCAAAGACGAACATCATTCCCGGCATCATCCATGTCATCATCTTCATTGTCGGATTATTTTTAGCTTCTTCAGACAAACCATACATCGAAATATATTGAAGTAAATAAGCAGTAATACCTACTAATATTGGTAAGAAATAAACAGGTCCTGGTTTTGATAGGTTAAGACCTAAGAATATTAATGATTCGGCCGCATAGTTATAGGTAACCGGAACCTTTACCACTGCATTATACATTGCCAAGAAGACCGGCATTTGGAGAAACGGCATTAAACAACCGGCTAGTAAATTAATATTATTATCTTTATATAATTTCATCATTTCAAACTGCATTTTATTACGTGATTCCGGATCCGTTTTACCGGCATATTTCTCTTGAATTCTCTTTAAATCAGGTTGAATAACCTGCATTTTGGCTGATGTATCATTGGATTTCGTATAAATAGGTGTTAAGATTGTTCTAACAACGATTGTGGTCAGTAAAATAGCAAGCGCATATGATCCAAACTGAGAAGTAAAGAAATCGAGTAACCAAGCTATTGGCTGCACAAACACTCTATCCCAAAAATACTGATCGTATTTCAGTGGATAAATTTGATCCATTTTACCGTTTTTATAGATTTTCGCACATCCTGACAAATTCAGTAACATAATAAATGAAAATGATAACAGCAGGATTCTTGTTAATTTTTTCTTCATAGATATACCTCACACATTTATTAACTTCGCTTTTATTATTACATCCATTAATTGTTTTTCCATATCCTCATAACTCAAACAAGTAACAGTTGGCCTAACTATTAATAATATATCATAATTTCCGATAATTTCACATTTTTTTTGATAAATTATCGCTTTTATTTGTCTTTTAATTTTATTTCTAATGACTGCCTTTCCTACTTTTTTACCAACTGAAACAACAAAACGAAAGTGATCTATATTATTATGCTTTTTATAGACGATAAAATATTTATTGGAATATGAATTTTTTTCAAAAATTATTTTTTCTATATCATAATTTTTCTTAATAATAAATTTTTTCTTCACACTTATCACCAATTTAAACTCCTGATGATTAAAAAGACCACTGTTTCAGTTTCAGTGGTCTTTAAACTGCTAAACGCTCTCTTCCTTTACTACGACGTCTTGCTAAAACCTTGCGTCCGTTATGTGTGGCCATACGAGCACGGAAACCATGAGTTTTACTACGTTTACGTTTATTTGGTTGCCAAGTTCTCTTCATGTAAATACACCTCCGATTAGAACATTCGCTAGACAATTATACTTAATAATCAAATAAATGTCAACTAGATATTGATAATATGTTTATTTTATGCAGTTTTATACATCTTTATTAATTATGAACAGATTGTTTAAAATAACGAATGTGGAAATGTTGATAAGTACCTTTATTAAAATTATTTCACTCTAATTTGTCCCTTATCCGTGTTAATTTTTTTCCATTTTTCTAAAAATTATACACAATTTGTGGAAAAGTTATCCAAATATGCTTTTTTTTTTATAAATTTATTTATTTTTCCACAAAAAAATAGTAAAATTAAAGTTATAATGGATATTTATGAAGGAGGGAAAAATAAAATGTTTGAACAGTATCAAGAATTATGGTTAAATACTCTTCAGCGTTTATCGTTAGATTTTGATAAAACAGAATTCGAAGAAATTTTTAAACCAGTCAACAAAGTATATAAATTTCATAAAAATCTAATTTATGTTGTTGCTCCTTCTCAATTTCATAAATCTAGGATTGAATCATTTCATATTAAACACGTCGTTCGTGTTTTGAATGAACTCGCGAAAGATTATCTTGATACAAACGAATATTTAGATGTCAAAATTATTACCGAGGATTTCATTACTAATGATACCAATGTCCCGATTAATGCGATAGATCCAAATATTAACAATTTATACCGGCATAATTTAAAAGCAATCTATACCTTTGAAAATTATGTGGTTGGACCTAATAATCGTTTTGCCAATCTTGTGTCATTGCAGGTGGCCAATCAACCGGGTAAGGTGGCCAATCCCCTTTATATCTTCGGAGGAGTTGGATTAGGAAAAACGCACTTGATGCAGGCAATTGGTAATTTTATCTTAGATAATGATCCAAATAAAAAAATTCTATATGTTAAAACCGAAGTTTTCATCGAGGATTATATTAAGAAAATCAAAAATAAAGCCGATGAAGAATACAATGAAAAATATAACGACATCGATGTCTTGCTAATTGATGACATTCAGTTTTTATCGAAAAAGGAAGCATCTCAACTTGAGTTCTTCAAAATATTTGAAAAAATGCATAATGAAAATAAACAAATTGTCGTCACCAGTGATCGTCCGACTTTTGAATTAAAAGACATAATGGACAGATTGACATCCCGTTTTGAATGGGGCGCCGTCGTTGATATCAAAGAACCGGATATTAACACAAGGATTGATATCCTCAAAAAGAAATTAGCTTCGGAAAAAATCGGTTATGAGGATGTGCCAATCGAGATATTGGATTATATTGCCCGTAATTTTACCAGTAATATTAGAATACTAGAAGGTGCCCTCAAAAGGGTATTATTTTATGCCACGATGATGAATAAAGAAATCACCATGGAATTGACAAAGGAAGCTTTAAAAGAAGTAATTCCGGAAATCAAAAGCATGAAAAATACGGAAATCATTGAAATTCAAAAAGCCGTATGTGAATATTACAATATCACATTGAATAATTTATTATCAAAATCGCGAAAAGCCTGTTATGTCTTACCAAGGCAGATAGCCATGTATTTGGTAAGAGAAATAAAAAATGAATCATATCCGAAAATCGGTTATGAATTCGGTGGTAAGGATCATACCACGGTAATGCACTCAATCCAGAAAGTCGAGAATATGCGAATCATAAATAATCAGGTGGATGAGGTTATTAAAACACTTATGGAACGCTTAAAATAATTATTAACAAATTATCCCAAAATATTTAACAATGTTTAATGACAAAGTCTGTCGTCATATCACAGAATATGTCGATTATACACTTTTCCACAAGACTAATAATTAATATTATTATAATATAAAAAATATAGGAGGTCATATAAGATGAAATTTAAGATTATAAATGAAATCTTTACTGAAGCAATCAATAATGTTAATCGGGCATTATCAGCTAAAACACCAATGCCTATATTGAAATCTATTAAAATGGATTTAGTTAAAGAAGGTATTTATTTGACAGCAAGTGATTCCAATATAACTATTAAGCAATTTATTCCTGCTGTTTCCGATAATCGCCAGATTATCTTCATAGAAGAATTAGGTAGTGCGGCTGTACCAGGTAAATTACTACTTGAAGTATTACGTAAGGCAAATGATCAGTATGTTGAGCTGGCAATGTTTGAAGAAAAATCCATTCATATTAATTTTAAAAAGGCTGATTTTACTTTAAATTGTTTAGATGTAAGAGAATATCCTAATATAAATTTAATTTCTTCAGAACAACCAATTGAAATGGAAAGTGCGCAATTAAGTGAGATAATTCATCAAACGGTTATTTCCGTATCAACAAGCGAGAGCAGACCAATATTAACAGGTGTGAACTTTAAAATTTTTAACAATGTTTTATATTGTGTGGCCACTGATTCTTACCGTCTATCGGAAAAAATTGTCACATTTGATTATGATTTACCTAATATAAATATTGTTGTTCCGGGAAAAAGTTTACTGGATTTAGAAAAATTATTACCTGCAACAGGTAAAGTGCTAATCCATTTATCCAATAATTTAATTTCTTTTACTCTAGGTAATATTATCTTTCAATCCCGATTATTAGATGGTATTTATCCGGAAACCTCACGCTTAATACCAAAAGAGTTTGGCCTACAACAGCAATTTAACCGCCAGGAATTAATTGATATTGTTGATCGAGTAAGCTTATTATCCAGAGAAGGCGCAACTAATATCATTAAATTTGACATTTATGAAGAAAAAACAATCATTTCTTTGGAATCACCTGAAATAGGTAAGGTGGTTGAAGAAGTTCATCCTCTTTCTCAAGAAGGTTCGTTAATAAGGATCGGGTTTAATTCAAAATATTTATTGGATGCCTTAAAAATACTCAATGATGATGTCGTTACCATTAAATTTACCGGAGAAGTAAGGCCGTTTATCATCAAAACAAGTGATGATACGATTACTCAATTAATCTTACCGGTTAGAATTGAATAAAACAAAAAGCACGATGATATTCGTGTTTTTTATTTGAAATAATTATCTAAATCACTACTAAATTTAATGAAATTGTGATATAATTTATAAGGTTAGACATCAATTTTAAAGGTGATTTTAGATGATTAATAAAGTTTTTATCCATACAGAATACATAACATTAGGGCAGTTGTTAAAATTCGAAAATATCCTTGAATCCGGCGGTTACGTTAAGGCATTTTTGAATCAGGAAAATGTTACAGTCAATGGGGAGAGAGAACAAAGACGTGGAAGAAAGTTATACCCTGGAGATATTGTTAGTATTGAAAATATTGGTTCTTTTGAAATAAGTCATGGAAATTAAACGATTAAGTTTGCTCAATTTTCGCAATTATCAGGCGTTAGATATTTCCTTCAATAAAAAGATTAATATTTTCATTGGTAATAATGCTCAAGGAAAAACAACTTTATTAGAGAGTATATATCTTTTAGCAATATCAAAATCTCATAAAACATATAAGGATAAAGAACTTATTAAATTTAATGAATCATACTCGAGGATTAGTGCCGAATTATTAAAAAACGATTCGTTAAACAAATTAGAAATCATTATTTCCAATCTTGGAAAAAAAGCCTTAATAAATGAAGTTGAAAAAAGGAAGATGAGTGAATACATCGGCTTTTTTAATGTTGTGATGTTTGCACCGGAAGATTTAGAGATTGTTAAGGGTGATCCTAATAACAGAAGGAAATTTCTTGATATTGAAATCGGACAAATCTCTCCTATATACATCCATCATTTAAATCAATACAATAAATTATTAAAACAAAGAAACGAATATTTGAAACAGGTCATAAAAAATAATATCGATTATGCTTATTTGGATATCATAACCAAACAGCTTATTACGCATGGTATATATATTACCAAAAAAAGAATTGATTTTATTAATAAACTAAACGGATACGCTAAACGTCTTCATCAACATATTTCTAATAATGAGGAAGATTTAAACATTGATTATATATCTAATTATCTGTTAGAAGAACATAATTTAGCAGATGACACCATTTTTGAATTATATAAAAAGAATTATCAAAATGATCTAGCCAAGGGATCGACACAATTAGGTATTCAAAGAGATGACATAAGATTTTATGTTAATGAAATCGATGTCAATCTGTTTGGTTCACAAGGCCAACAAAGGACCACGGCCCTAGCTATAAAATTATCATTAATCGATTTTATTAAAGAGGAAACCACACATTATCCGATTGTGTTATTGGATGATGTTTTATCAGAGCTTGATGATATCAGACAATCACAATTATTGGATTGTATTAAAGATAAAGTACAGACATTTGTGACAACTACTAATTTATCTGGAATCAAGACGGATTTAATTCATAAAGCAGATATTTTTTACATTAGAAATGCAGAAATCTTTGGAAGAGAAGGTGAACATGATGGCAAAGAGTAATTATACGGCTAATGAAATTCAAGTGTTAGAAGGATTAGAAGCAGTCAGAAAAAGACCGGGAATGTATATCGGTTCGACCGGTGAAACAGGTTTGCATCATTTAGTTTGGGAAATTGTTGATAATTCTGTGGATGAAGCATTAGTAGGTTATTGTGATCATATTGAAATTAAAATACTAAAGGATAATATCGTTTCCGTAAAAGATAACGGAAGGGGTATTCCCGTAGATATTCATCCTGTCACAAAAAAACCGGCGGTAGAAACCATTCTTACCGTTTTACATGCCGGAGGTAAATTTGGCAGCGGCGGTTATAAGGTATCCGGAGGACTTCATGGAGTTGGTTCTTCGGTAGTTAATGCTTTGTCAGAATTTTTAAAAGTAATAATCCATCTTAATGGAAAAATCTATGAACAGGTATATGAACGAGGCAAACCTAAAACGGAGCTTACCGTTATTGGTGAAACTAAAGAAACGGGAACGACTATTATATTTAAACCCGATGAAACTATTTTTACGGAAACCACTGTCTTTGATTATATTACAATTAGAGATCATGTAAGACAGCTGGCTTTTTTAAACAAAGGGTTGACGATAACAATCGAAGATTATCGCGATGAACATCGCAAGGAAACCTTTTTGTATAACGGTGGAATAATCGAATATGTTAAGTTTCTAAATAAGGGAAAAGAACCTCTTCATCAGGAAGTAATTTATGTGTCGGGTGAAAAGCAGGAAAAAGAAAATACCATTTCCGTTGAAATTGCCATGCAATATAATAAGGATTATAATAATAAGATTTATGCTTTCACCAATAATATTTATAATGAAAATGGGGGAACCCATGAAGTTGGTTTTAGAAACGCACTGACAAAAACGATTAATAAATTTGCCAAGGATAAGGGTATGTTTAAGAAGGATGAAACACTTACGGCCGATGATGTAAGAGAAGGTTTAACCGCAATCATCTCCTGTAAACATACAAATCCGCAATTTGAAGGTCAAACTAAAGGAAAATTAGGAAATCCAGAAGTCAGAAAGATAACAGATTCGATTTTCTCTGAAGGATTAGAGAAATTTTTTATTGATTATCCGACTGAAGCCAAATTAATCATTGAAAAGGCCATTACCGCGCTCCATGCTAGGGAGGCTGCCAGAAAAGCCCGAGAGATGACCAGACGGAAATCACCTCTTGACTCATTGGGGTTTGCGTCTAAATTAGCTGATTGCCGTTCCAAAGACCCGGCAAAATCAGAATTATATATCGTTGAGGGGGATTCTGCCGGCGGTAGTGCCAAACAAGGCAGGGACTCCGAATTTCAGGCTATATTACCTTTACGAGGAAAGGTACTAAACGTCGAAAAAGCTAATTTAAATAAAATATTTGGAAACAGGGAAATTGTTTCAATGATTCAGGCAATCGGAACAAGTGTCGGACAAAACTTTAACATTGAGGATGCTCGATATCATAAAGTGATTATCATGACCGATGCTGATGTAGACGGAGCTCATATCCGTACGTTATTGCTTACATTCTTTTTCAGGTATATGAGGGAATTAATCGAACGCGGTTACGTTTATATAGCACAACCACCATTATATAAAATATCCCAGGGCAAAAAGGTATTTTATGCTTATTCTGATGCCGAGCTGGAAAAGATTTTAGCTGAGTTAACGGATGGTTCAAAACCTACGATTCAAAGATATAAAGGTTTGGGGGAAATGAACCCTGAACAGTTATGGGAAACGACAATGGACCCTGAAGTCAGAACATTAATTAAAGTACATATCAGTGATGCTTATGATGCCGAGCAGGTCTTCGAGCGTTTAATGGGTGATGATGTCGAACCAAGACGTGAATTTATTCAGCAGAATGCTCGATATGTTCAAAACCTTGATATTTAATTACGTAAAGTTTTGAACAATATGAAGGAGTGGAAATATGGATAGAGAAAATCCAGTTGATGAAACTGTTAAAGAAACGAATATAAGTCGGGATATTAGCCGTGAAATGAAGACTTCATTTCTTGAATATTCCATGAGCGTCATTGTCTCACGTGCTTTGCCCGATGTAAGGGATGGTTTAAAACCCGTTCATCGTCGTATTTTGTACGGAATGAACGAATTGGGAAATCATTATGATAAACCACATAAAAAGTCGGCTCGTATCGTCGGGGAAGTAATGGGGAAATATCATCCTCACGGTGATGCGGCAATTTATGATACTATGGTCCGTATGGCCCAAGATTTTAATTACCGTTATATGTTAGTAGACGGACACGGGAACTTCGGTTCAATCGATGGTGACCCTGCGGCTGCCATGCGTTATACGGAAGCGAGAATGTCGAAAATCGCAATGGAGATGATACGTGATATCAATAAAGAAACCATTGATTTTCGGGATAATTATGATGGCTCCGAAAAAGAACCCGAAGTATTACCATCAAGATTTCCGAATTTGCTTGTCAACGGTTCCGTTGGTATTGCCGTCGGTATGGCCACAAATATACCTCCGCATAATTTAGGTGAGGTTATTGATGGTGTTTTAGCCGTTGCCGATGACCCGGATATATCCGTTGCCGATTTAATGGAGTATATAAAAGGGCCAGATTTTCCTACCGGTGCGACCATATTAGGGAAAAACGGTATCAGAAGAGCATATGAATTCGGACGCGGATCTATTGTAGTCCGTGCTAAATATGAAATAACCGAGCATCATAATAAAAAGAGCATAATTATCACCGAAATACCTTATCAAGTAAATAAGGCAAGACTTATCGAGCGCATTGCGGAATTAGCCAAAGAAAAGAAGATTGATGGAATAACCGATTTACGTGATGAATCAAACCGTCAAGGCATGAAAATTGTGATGGAATTAAGAAAAGATGTAAACCCGGAAGTATTCATGAATAATTTGTTTAAACATACCTCACTGCAGACCACATTCAGTGTTAATATGCTGGCGTTAGTGGATAATCAGCCTAAGGTGTTGAATTTAAAACAGGTTTTGGTTCATTATTTAAATCATCAAAAAGAAATTATTGTCCGCAGAACAAAATTTGATTTAGATAAAGCCGAAGCAAGAGCTCATATCTTGGCAGGATACCGTATAGCGTTAAATAATATTGATCGGATTATTGAATTAATAAAGGCATCATCCGATGAAGACAATGCGGTTGAAAAATTAATCGCCGAGTTTTCACTCTCTGAAGCTCAGGCAAAAGCGATTGTTGATATGCGCTTAAAGAGATTGACAAATCTTGAACAGGATAAAATCGAAAGCGAATATCAGGATTTATTAATTCAAATCGCTCAATTCCGTGAAATATTAGGTGATGACAATAAGGTTATTGAAATTATCAAGGAAGAATTAACAGAAATAAAAAATAAATATAATGATAAAAGAAGAACGGAAATTGTTTTATCTGATGAATTTGATATAGAGGATGAGGATTTAATTCCGGAACAGGATATCATTATTACGGTTACGAGCAGAGGATATGTGAAACGGATACCTGTGGACACATATAAATTACAAAACCGTGGTGGTGTTGGTATTAAAGGTATGTCAACATATGAAGACGACTATGTTGAGCATATGATTTATACTTCCACGCATCATAATATATTAGTGTTTACGAATTACGGTAAGGTATTTCGTTTACGTGGATTCACATTCCCTGAATACAGCAGAAATGCCAAGGGGATGCCGATAGTCAATTTACTAAGTTTTGAAGATGGTGAGAAACTAAATAGTATCATCGCCATTAAAGAATACGACCCGGATTTATTCTTAATCTTTGCGACCAAAAACGGAATCGTAAAACGTACGCAATTGGATTTATTCTCAAATATCCGCAGTACGGGTATTAAAGCGTTAAATATTAATGATGGTGATGAATTACTCAGTGTTAGATTGACCGATGGTAATAAAGAAGTAATTATCGGTTCTTCCAACGGCAAGTTGGTTCGTTTTATCGAAACTGAAGTACGCTCCATGGGAAGAACGGCTACCGGTGTTAAGGGTATTAGTTTGGATAATGATGAAACAGTTGTCGGTATGGATGTAGTGGAAAGCGAAGATCAGCATGTTTTATCAGTCAGTGAATACGGTTATGGTAAGTTGACTTCCATTTCGGAATATCGCTTAACCAGTCGTGGCGGAAAAGGCGTAAAAACGATTAACATTACCGAAAAGAATGGCCGATTAGTATCGGTAAGAGCTGTATTAAAAGAAAATCAGGATCTGTTAGTTGTCACTAATAAGGGCATGATTATCAGATTACCAATTTCACAGATATCAATTACCGGAAGAGCAACTTTAGGAGTAAAATTAATTAATTTAAAAGATGATCAATTGGTTGCTAGTGTCGCTATTATTCCTAGTGATAACGATAATAGCGATATTGATGAAATGAATATTATGAATGAATAATATTTTTGGAGGTATAAAATGAAAAATGTTGGTACTGAAAGAGTAAAAAGAGGTATGGCAGAAATGCAAAAGGGTGGCGTAATAATGGATGTTATTAACGCCGAGCAAGCTAAAATAGCCGAACAAGCTGGTGCCGTAGCTGTTATGGCACTGGAAAGAGTTCCCGCAGATATCCGTGCCGCAGGTGGTGTAGCCAGAATGGCGGATCCGACCATTATCGAAGAAGTTATGAAGGCCGTATCTATTCCTGTTATGGCTAAGTGCCGAATTGGACATATAGTCGAAGCAAGAACATTAGAAGCATTAGGTGTTGATTATATCGATGAATCTGAAGTATTGACACCTGCTGACGAAATGTTCCATATAAACAAAAAGGAATTTACCGTACCATTTGTCTGCGGTGCTAAGGATTTAGGAGAAGCAGCTAGAAGAATTGGTGAAGGAGCATCAATGATTCGTACTAAAGGTGAACCGGGAACAGGTAATATTGTTGAAGCAGTCAGACATATCCGCATTGTTATGAGTCAGGTACGTAAGGTAGTAAGTATGAGTGAAGATGAATTGATGACATATGCGAAAGAATTAGGCGCACCATACCATGTTTTATTAGAAATCAAAAAGTTAGGTAAATTACCGGTTGTTAACTTTGCCGCAGGAGGAGTCGCAACACCTGCCGACGCTGCACTAATGATGCATTTAGGTGCGGATGGTGTGTTTGTCGGATCAGGTATATTTAAATCGAAAAACCCTGAGAAATTTGCCAAAGCTATTGTCGAAGCTACAACATTTTATCAGGATTACGCTAGAATCGCCGAATTATCCAAAGGTTTGGGTGAACCAATGAAAGGTATTGATTTATCAACTTTACAAATTAAGGATAGAATGTCTGAACGCGGATGGTAATATGATAAACATAAATCGTATGTATTAAATGCATACGATTTTTAATCGGGAAAAATGTTCCACGTAGAACAAAAAGGAAATCTCTGACCTTAATATTGACTTTGTGTTATGATAATATAAAATAAATGTATAATAAGATAGTGAGTGTGGTAAGATGAAAATAGGAATTTTAGCTTTACAGGGATCATATTATGATCATCAAAAATATTTTGCTAAACTAAATGTGAATACGATATTAATAAAAGCCCCTGAACAATTAGACGAAATAGATGGGTTAGTATTACCGGGTGGCGAGAGTACGGCTATGAGAAGATTAATCGACCGGTATAACTTTATGGACAAACTAAAGTCGTTTTGTTCAAGTAAACCAGTTTTTGGCACTTGTGCCGGTATGGTATTGCTGGCGAAAGAAAATGTTGGTTATCCGACGCATATCGGTACTCTTGATGTAAGATTAAAAAGAAATGCTTTTGGCAGACAGGTTGACAGTTTTGAAGAAACAGTACATTTAGAAGGTATCGGTGATGTTGAAGGTGTTTATATTAGAGCTCCTTATATTGAAGTCGCAAACAGTAATGTAAAAGTACTGGGAACACATAATAATGTCATAGTAGCCGTCAAACAGGATAATATTCTAGCCACATCATTTCATCCCGAGTTAACAAATGATTATAAAATCGGACAATTCTTTATAAAGATGATTGACAAACATAAAAATGAGGAATAGAATATATAATAATATTACAAGCGATGATAAGGACTAGTAATAATAGCCAGTTACTTTAGAGAGTCAGTGGTTGGTGTAAACTGATGTAACGATATTATGAATCCACCTTAGAGCAAAATGTGATAAGCATTTTCGGTAAAACCGTTATCTTTTTAAAGTTGAGAGTAATATACTCTAACTAGGGTGGCAACGCGGGTAAACTCGTCCCTAATTTGGGATGGGTTTTTTGTTTTTATTTTAATTATTAAAGGAGGAATAATATGCTAGATGCAAAATTGTTAAGAGAGAATTTAGCAGAAGTAAAAAGACGCTTAAGTTTAAGAAATGGAGATTTCAGTTATTTAGATAAGTTTACAACACTGGATAACGAAAGAAGAAGTATTATTGTTGAGGTTGAAGAGTTAAAGGCGCAAAAAAACAACATTTCCAAACTTATCGGTCAATATAAACGGGAAAATAAAGACGTAACACCGTTAATGAGTGAAATGGATTTAGGAAATGAAAAAATAAAGGAGCTGGATGACAGATTACGTAAAGTTGACGAAGAAATACGTCAAATCTTATTAATGACCCCAAATTTGCCAAACGAAAATGTTCCACGTGGAACATCCGACGAAGCCAATGAGGAAATTAGAAGATACGGTAATCCAAAGAAATTTAGTTTTAACCCTAAGCCACACTGGGAATTAGCGGAAGATTTAGACTTAATTGATTTCAATCGAGCTGGCAAAATTAGCGGATCACGTTTTGTTATTTACAAGAATTTAGGGGCTAAACTAGAGAGAGCATTAATTACCTTTATGCTAGATGTCCATACCGAACAACATGGATATCAGGAAATGCTGCCACCGGTAATTGTCAATCGTGATAGCATGACAGGAACCGGACAATTACCTAAATTTGAAGAAGATGCTTTTAAACTGGCCAATAATGAAAACTATTTTTTGGTGCCAACAGCCGAGGTTCCGGTCACTAATTATTATCGTGATGAAATCTTAAATGCGGAAGATTTACCAATTTCCTTTTGTGCTTACACACCTTGTTTCAGATCTGAAGCCGGTTCTGCAGGAAGGGACACCAGAGGTATTATCAGGTTGCATCAATTTAATAAAGTTGAACTGGTTAAGTTCTGTAAGCCGGAAGAATCATATGATGATTTAGAAAAACTTACAAATAATGCTGAAAGAATACTTCAATTATTAGAATTACCTTATCGGGTCGTTACTTTATGCGGTGGTGATTTAGGATTCAGCTCTGCCAAAACTTATGATATTGAAGTATGGTTGCCATCATACAATAACTATAAAGAAATATCTTCATGCAGTAATTTCGAAGATTATCAGGCAAGACGTGCTAATATAAAATTCCGTCGTGGACCAAAAGAAAAACCGGAATTTGTTCATACTTTAAATGGTTCCGGATTAGCAATCGGTCGTACCTGGGCGGCAATTATTGAAAATTATCAACAGGAAGACGGAAGTATATTAATTCCAAAAGTATTACGACCTTATATGGGTGGTATAGAATTTATCAAATAACGCATTGTTAATCAATGCGTTTTTAATTATTACTTTGTGTTTTGTGGACTTATGTATTAGTTTAAATGTCATGAAATATTTAAGAACAAAGACCTATTAGTGTAATTTCACGCAGGTACAAAATTAAAAGATATTTGAAATTTAGTAATCACATGCTATATAATATAATAGAAAAAATGAACAACTGTAGGGTATTGCTTTATTAAGACGATTTTAAATAAAGGAAGGTATATACTAATGGAGAAACTAAAATTGGTTTGCTTTGATTTGGATGATACTCTTATTAGAGAAATCCATTCTGTTATGTTACCATGTATTTTAAATGGTAAGGAAAAAGAACACTCCTTCATTCAAAAACAAGAGCAAAAAGGGCTAATTAACTACAATTCAGCAGATTACCTTAGAGCAGAACTACTTTTAGATCTTGAAGAAAGCAAAATTGCTCAATCTTTTTTGGATATTGCAAAACCTTTAAAAAATATCAAGAATGTAGTTGAAACATTACATAAGCATAATATAAAATGCATTGTTATTACTGTAGGTCCAAAGCAAGTAGCCAAAGTTGTATGTGATATTTGGGGATTTGATGGTTATTATGGTAGTGATTACGAAGTGGTAGATGGAAAATTTACTGGAAAGATTCTTAATTATATTGATGCTGAACAAAAAATCGATTGTTTACAAGATTTTTGTGAAAATAACAATATAAAACCTGACGAATGTCTAGCTGTAGGAGATGGCTCAACAGACATTCCAATTTTTCAATACAGTGGAAAATCTATCGCTTTAAACAGTTCTCCGAAAGTTCAGCAGAGTGCAACGTATGCTATTGATACAGACGATTTAACTGATATTCTTAAATACATACTAGTTGCATAATTCAAAGTAAAGGAACTCCAGCAGGAGTTCCTTTAAAATGCCATAATATCAACACTATTCTTTAGCTGAATCTTTATTTCAAACACTATGATTTAAAAAAGCTAAAAACTATGATAGAATTATATGGAGTGAGGATGTGGTAAAAGTGAAAATAACAGTTCTGGCTAGCGGCAGTAAAGGTAATTGTACATTAATAGAGACCGCGGAAAATAAATTTTTAATTGATGTGGGTATATCATATAGATTATTAGTAGCTAAACTAAATGAAGTGAATGTTAATATCACGGATATAGATGCTGTTTTTATCACACATGAACATGTTGATCATGTTAAAGGATTAGAAGTATTAATCAAAAAAAACAATATTTACGTTATTCTGAGTCACGGTACATATCAAGCAATAGTTTCAAAGAAAATAGGTGTCACGTATGAATATTTTAATGTGATATCACCCGATGAAGAAGTATTTTTAAATCACACTTCCATCGTGCCTATATTAGTTTCGCATGATGCTAACGAACCATTTGGATATATCATACGACATAATGATAAAAAAATAGTATATTTAACTGATTCCGGTTATGTCAGCCAAGAGAATGAAGAAAAAATTAAAGAGGCTGATGTATATATTATGGAGACTAATCACAATATTGAAATGTTGATGTGTACAAACCGTCCCTGGAGTTTAAAACAAAGAATTTTGAGTGATAAGGGTCATTTATGTAATGAAGACGCATTGAACACGCTGTTACGTGTTGTAAGCGAGAAGACTAAAGTAATATATTTGGCTCATATAAGTGAAGAAGCTAATAATGTTGATCTTTTATTATTGACCGTAAAAGAATTATTTGCCAATTGCATTTACCATAAGGCAATCAAATTTATTGTCACAAAACAATATGATTTAAGTGAATCTATATATTTGTAGGTTGGTGGAAACATGAAAATAAAAATAATTAGTGTCGGTAAAATTAAGGAGAAATACCTTAATTCTGGCATTAATGAATATTTAATGAGGTTAAATCCATATGTAAAGATTGAAATTGTTGAAGTACAGGATGAAAGTGCTCCTGAAAAACTTACGGAAGCACAATTAGTTCAAATAAAAAATACTGAAGGAGACAGAATTATTAATAAAATATCTCCTGATGATTTTGCAGTAGCATTAGCAATAGAAGGTAAAGAGCTATCGAGTGAAGAATTCGCTAACTTTTTCCAACAACATATGATTTATAACAGTCGGGATATTGTTTTTGTAATAGGCGGATCCAACGGATTGTCTGATAGTATAATTAAAAGGGCAAATACATTGTTATCATTTTCTAAATTCACGTTTCCACATCAGTTAATGAGATTGATTTTATTAGAACAAATATACCGTGCTTTTAAAATAATTAAGAATGAACCGTATCATAAGTAATGTATTTGGATGATAATTATGGAGTACCTATAATGGTATTCTTTTTTTATATTTATACATATTATAAAATTTATATATGGGGTTTCCGCATAAAGTATGATGATTACTTTGGATTAATAAAATCAAGGATTTTATAAAAATGAGGACAAGACATTTGATAAAATAAACATGCTGACCAGCAACATGATATGCTATAAAAATAATATTTATTGGTTAAAATCCTCTGTTATTTTGAGTTTTAATTTAAAACGGATTCTCTATCTAGTATTGTATAGGGATAAACTTTTTTCTCCTTCAGATTATTTACTAATCTATCATCCCCATGATTAAATACAAACTCTAGTTCATCCTCTGTAATTCCGATACAAAGCATTAATGCAGATTTAATTTCTAAATCTAAATCAGCTGTAACCGTCAAGTACTTTTGAGCCAATTTTGAAAAATAATTTTGAGCCATTTCCAATAAATAAGATAGAGCCATTTGTGTTAATTATTGAAAATGGTT
>JAWLBU010000017.1:0-47463 GCA_041687555.1 Haloplasmataceae bacterium
CAATAGTTTTATACTAAAATTTGACAATTTTTAATAAAAAAAAGTCCTTATATAAAGAACTTTAAAAATTTCTATTCTATACAACTGTCAAAGACCCGAGAGACAGGCCAAAGGTTTGCAAGCTTAGTCTTTTAGAAAAATATTTTATAAATACTTGCATAGTTTTGAAAAATTGGTTATAATAAATCATAATTACATATGATATCGATGATAAAGAAGAGTAACTAAACCTATTTTGTTTTAGAGAATGGGGTCATTGGCTGTAAGCCCCTGCAAAATGATTAGTGAAAGACACTTTGGAGATATTGCGATATTGAGTTGGCTTAACAAAGCAACTAGGGTGGCACCGCGTTTAAAATCAACGTCCTTAGAATGACTAAGGACTTTTTTTTATATTAAGAAGGAGATGATTTTGTGATTCAATCAGCTAAAGGTGTTTATGATATATTGCCAGGTGATATTGCCAAATGGCATTACTTAGAATCGATTATTCGTAGAACATGTGAATTATACAACTATAAGGAAATAAGAACGCCAATGTTTGAAAATACAGAACTATTTGTCCGTGGAGTGGGCGAAAGTACCGATATCGTGACTAAAGAAATGTATACATTTCTAGATAAGGGTGAGCGTTCAATCACCTTACGACCTGAAGGAACCGCCGGTGTCGTCAGAAGCTATGTGGAGCATAAGCTATTCGCTGATATAAATCAACTTACGAAATTATATTATATCGGACCGATGTTTCGCTATGAAAGAATGCAAAAAGGTCGGTCGAGACAATTCTATCAGTTTGGGGTTGAAGCTTTGGGGTCCGATGACCCGTCCGTCGATTCAGAAGTAATAGCTTTGTCCGTAAACATTTTTAAACAATTAGGATTAAAAAAAGTTAAAGTGGTTATTAATTCTTTAGGTGACAGGGACTCCCGCATTCAATATAAAAATGCTTTAATCAAACATTTTAGTCCGATCAAGCATGAATTATGCGATGATTGTCAAAGACGACTTGAACAAAATCCACTTAGAGTTCTGGATTGTAAAGTTGATAAAAATCATCCGTCAATGAAAAACGCACCAAAAATTCGTGATTATTTAAACGAGGATTCCAAGTTATTCTTTGAACATGTTTTGAAAGATTTACAAAACTTAAACATTGAATATGAACTGGACGATAATCTAGTGAGAGGTTTGGATTATTATAATCACACTGTTTTTGAAATCATCACGGAAGTGGAGGGCTTTGGCAGTCAAACCGCACTTGGTGGTGGCGGCAGATACAATGGTTTGGTACAGGAAATTGGTGGACCGGATATACCCGGAGTCGGATTTGCTTTTGGAATGGACCGCTTAATATTAGCTTTGGAAGCGGAAAAGATCGATATTAAGCTTAATGATGATTTGGATGTTTATATAGTATCTACATCCGATGCAACGGACAGTTATGCATTTATCCTTCAGGAAGAATTGCGCAGGAATAACATCAGAACCGAAAAGGATTATTTTCACCGAAAAGTCAAAGCTCAATTCAAGCAAGCGGATAAATATAATGCCAAATTTACGATAATCATCGGCGAAGATGAATTGAAGGATAACAGGGTCAGTCTTAAGGATATGAAAAAACAGTCTCAGGAAGAGATTAAACTAGATACAATTATATCGATTGTTAAAAAAAGATTGGAGGAATATCATGAATAGAACCCATAATAATAATGAATTACGATTAAATCATGTTAATCAAACAGTAGAATTAAAAGGTTGGGTGGCCAAAACCAGAAACTTAGGAGGATTAATTTTCATTGATTTGCGCGACCGTTATGGAATTACGCAAATAGTTGTAAATCCTAAGGAAGTTGATGCAAAGATATACGAAATAGCTGAAAAGGTTCGTAATGAATATGTTTTATATGTAAAAGGAATTGTCGTGGAAAGAGAAAGCAAGAATCCCGGTTTACCAACGGGTGAAATTGAAATTAAGGTATCTGATTTAGAAGTCATTTCAACTGCGGAAACAACTCCCCTAATCATTCAGGACGAAACTGACGCTTTAGAAGATACACGTTTAAAATATCGTTACCTAGACTTAAGAAGACCGAAAATGCAAACCAATTTGATTCTTAGATCAAAGGTCATGCAAATTATCCGTAATTATTTAAGCGATTTAGATTTTATTGAAGTTGAAACACCTATCTTAACTAAATCGACTCCAGAGGGTGCTCGTGACTATTTAGTTCCATCGCGTGTTCATCCAGGTGAATTCTATGCTTTACCGCAATCACCACAAATTTTTAAACAATTGTGCATGGTAGCCGGTCTAGAAAAGTATTTTCAAATAGCCCGTTGCTTTAGAGATGAAGATTTACGAGCTGATAGACAACCGGAATTTACTCAGGTGGATATTGAGACTTCATTCTTAACTGCGGAAGAGATTCAAACGATCATTGAAAATATGTTTGTAAAGATTATGAAAGATATTAAGGGCATCGATATTAAAGTGCCATTTGACAGAGTGACATATCACGAAGCAATGACTCGTTATGGTAGTGATAAACCGGACAGACGATTTAAGATGGAATTAGTTGAGCTTAACAAGGTTTTTGCTAATACGGAGTTTTCTGTTTTTGCAAGCACTATCAGTAATAATGGTTATGTACGCGCCATAAATGTCAAGAACGCTGCCGATAAATATTCACGGAAAGATATCGATCGCTTGACTGATATTGTTAAAAAATATCAGGCAAAGGGGTTGGCATTTTTGAAATATAATAATAATGAATTTAGCGGTTCGATAAGTAAATTCCTGAAAGAGGAAGAAAAAACGGATTTAGTTAAAATACTGAATGTGGAAGAAAATGACCTATTATTATTTGTCGCAGATAATTTCGATGTCAGCTGCAATGCTTTAGGTGCATTAAGAAAGACTTTAGGTAAGGAATTAAATCTGATTAATGAAGAAGAATATAATTTCTTATGGGTAGTAGACTGGCCACTATTTGAATATAATGAAGAGGATAAACGGTATTATGCCGCACATCATCCGTTTACTTCACCTAATAAGGAAACTTTACAATATCTTACTACGGAACCAAATCGTTGCATAGCTCAAGCCTATGATATTGTCTTAAACGGATATGAAATTGGCGGAGGTTCTATTAGAATACATCAGCGGGAAGTTCAGGATGCGATGTTCAAGACATTAGGATTTACCAAAGAAGATGCATATAAGCAATTTGGCTTTTTACTGGATGCCTTTAAGTACGGTACACCTCCACATGGTGGTATCGCATTGGGACTGGATAGAATCATTATGTTACTAGTCAACACGGAAAACATCCGTGATGTCATCGCTTTCCCTAAGACACAATCAGCTACCTGTTTAATGTCCGAAGCACCATCCCCTGTTGACACAAAGCAATTAGATGAATTGAATATTAGAGTAAAATAATAAAAAAAAGGAGTTTATTTTAACTCCTTTTCATATACCTATAAAAAAATAGCCCAACTAGCCGTAGATTTTTCCATTTAACCCGCGATATGTGCAGGTGGAGGTTTCGACTTATTCTTTAGGATTCCGACTTAAAGTCGGCATTCAACACCGAATAAGTATCCCCAACCTCCTTATAAAAGGTGTTCGGATTAATTTCATAAATCTTCGTACTAGCTCGGCTTTATCTAATTTAATTATAGCATTCTAAATATTTTCTGTAAATCTATATATTTTTACCAATCTTTATCTATTATAATTATATCCATTTCTTTAAAGAAAATGATAAATTCATAAAAAAAAGCCCAATTAAACGTAAGTTACCTTTTAACCGCAAGTATTTGCAGGTGGAAGCTTCGACTTATTCTTTAGGATTCCTTTATTATAAAGGCATTCAACACAGGATAAGTATCCCCAGCTTTCTTATTAAAAGTGTTCGGATTATTTCGTAACTATACGGGATAATTCGGCAGGAATTAATCGGAGGTATAAAACCCGCAAATATATGCAGGTGGAAGTTTTGACCTATTCTTTAGGATTCCCACTAATTGTGGGCTTTCAACACGGAATAAGTATTCCCAACTTCCTTATTAAAGTTGTTTGGATTTAAAATCCTTCGCATTAATTCGGTTGTTTTGTACCCTCATTATAACACCCTATATACTTGGTGTAAACAAGAAAATTTTTGCAAAAAATACAATTTTAACTATCAGACATATGGCTTTTATGTTATAATCATATTTGAATTAGTTTAGAGGAAGTGACTATGATGCAACTTTCTGACCAGAAAATAAATCGGATAATTAAAATACTCGTAATAATCACATTAGCTTTACTCAGTTTATATATATTCAGCCAGTTTCATGGGTTTATTACCAGTATTAGAGAAGCGATAAAAGCTGTGGTAACACCATTTTTAATTGCTTTTTTTATCAATTTTCTAATTTATCCCTTAGTCTTATATGCCGAAGAAAAAGGAATAAGACCAAGATGGTTAATTGTTTTCATAATATATGTGATTATTTTTGGTATGATTGCGGTCATCATTTGGCTTATCAGTCCGCTTGTTGTTGAACAATTAAAGGATTTATTCTTAGAGAAAATCCCTGAAATATATGAAAATCTTAATGAAAGCATAAAGGATTTGCATTTGGAAGACAGCCCGACATTATTAAATATTTATAATCAGATTCAAACAGGTATTCAAGCTTATCTGACAAAAGCTGTTGTAAGTGCAGGAACTCAGGTTCCAAGTATTATCAGTTTTTTCTTCACTTTGGTTTTATCACCTATTATTTTATTCTATATGTTGAAGGATCATAATCAAATTGGTGAAGGATTTTTAAGGGCAGTTCCTAAGAAATATAAGGAACATTTTATTGAATTAACAAAAAGAATCAATGAAACTCTAGGCTTATATATACGTGGTCAAATTATTATCATGTTTGGTATAGCGGTTATATCCACCTTAGGATATACTTTAATCGGTTTAGAAAACGCTATTCTATTTGGTATAATAGTCGGGTTAACTAATATTATTCCGTATATAGGTGCGACGATTGCCGCGGTAATACCTGTTACATATTCTATATTGACCGGGGATGTCCCTTGGTATTATATTTTGTTATTAAATTTGGGATTCCAATTTGTCGAAGGTAACATTTTACAACCTGTTATCATGAGTAAACAATTAGACATTCATCCACTGTTGATATTAGCTGCAATTCTAGGTTTTGGTAGTTTATTTGGGGTTTTAGGAATTATATTTGCTGTTCCGATTACAGGAATTATTAAAGTAAGTATACAATATTATCATGAATTAAAGGAGAAAAAAGAGGTAGAGGGATATGAGGTTTAGCGATTAAAGGAGGAGCCATTTATGAACAAGAAATTATCTAAACATCATATCAATGTCATTTTATCGCAGTTAATCATCTTGACTTTTGTGTGTGTTATCGCCTTCATTGATTATTTTATAAGCTATGAGTTTACTTATATTAAAATTGGGATTTGGACATTTACATTATTTGTGGTTTTGATCTACGAAATAATTGTCAATATTCTATATCATAAAGCAAGGGTAAATCATAAGAATAAAACCGAAGAACCGGATCAAAAAGCTTTTAATGAAAAATTCCTCTGGTTTGAAATATTTTTATTATTGGATATCATCATTATTATTGCTTTATTAACGCAATTTTTTGATATTAATATCGCGATATTATTAATAACCGGTTTTGTCATCTTTCACATGATTTCCTTGTTAGTAAAACCTTATTTTGGTATAAAAAATAGGAAATAGAGTCAGAATACTACCGGAATTTAACTTCTGGTATAACTGACTTTATTTATTTTGGAGTGAAGCTCATGAACCAATTTAGCCGTAATTTATTATCATATGGTAAAGAGGGACAAGAAATCTTGCATAATTCGACGGTTGCCATTTTAGGGCTGGGTGGGGTCGGCAGTTTTGCCTGTGAAGCCATTGCCAGAAGTGGATTAGGAAAAATAATTTTAATCGATAAAGATACTGTTGATATCACTAATATCAATCGGCAGCTACCCGCGACATTAAAAACCATCGGACAAGCAAAAGTGGATTTGATGGGTGAAAGAATAAACGCGATAAATCCCGAGTGTATCGTGATAAAGCACAGGACATTTTTCAATTTTGAGACATATGAAAATATTTTAAATGATAAAATCGATTTCTTTATCGATGCCAGTGATACAATAACATTTAAGATTCTCTTGATAAAGGAATGACTTAAGAGAAATATCCCTTTTATATCCGTTATGGGGACGGCAAATAAATTAGACCCTACGCAATTTGAAATTGCCGATATCAAAGATACTTCATATGATCCAATCGCCAAGGTAATTCGCAATAAGCTTAGAAAAGAGAAAATTAAGGGTAAAGTACCTGTGGTTTACTCCAAAGAAAAACCACTAACATCAAAATATGATGAATATGACGGACCAAAGGAAGGAATTACAAGAAAGTCGCAATATCCTCCCGCATCAAATAGTTTTGTTCCGCCCGTTGCTGGTTTTATAGCCAGTAGTTATGCGATTAGATATTTATTAAGAAATATTAAAATGACGAGAGAAGGTGACATTAATGAGTAAAATTGTTTTAGCCGGTGGCTGTTTCTGGGGTGTTGAAGCCTATTATCAAAGACTTAAAGGAATAGAGAAAACAAAATGCGGATATGCCAACGGAATAATTGAAAATCCGTCTTATACGCAAGTAAAAACAGGTTCCACGGAATTTGTTGAAGCAGTGGAAATATATTATGATGATTCCATAATCTCATTCGAAAATCTCCTTGAACATTTATTCCGCTTTATTGATCCAACCTCTTTAAACAAACAGGGTGGAGATATTGGAACGCAATATCGCACGGGAATTTACTATGAAAATGAAGCTGATAAAGAAAGAGCTCTTAAATTCATTGCCGCTAAGCAAAAGTTTTATAAAAAACCGATTGTGGTAGAGGTGAAACCATTATTGAATTTCTATGAAGCGGAAGAATATCATCAAAAATATTTGGACAAAAACCCAATGGGATATTGTCATGTCAATTTAAATTTGATTAAGCCCGAGGAAAAGAAGGAAGTCTTTTGACAAGGGCTTCTTTTTTATTGCCTTTTTCTAGATATTATGTTATAATATGCGTACGAACAAACGTTTCTATAAAAATGGGAGTGATGCTTATGTATCAAGAACCATCATTATTTTATAATTATAATCAAACGCCACTAGCCGATAGGGTAAGACCAAGAAACTTAGATGAGTTTATCGGTCAGGAACATTTGGTAGGTGTCGGTAAAGTTTTACGTAAATTAATTGAAACTGATAAAATAACATCAATGATCTTTTGGGGGCCTCCGGGTGTCGGTAAAACAACCTTAGCCATGATAATTGCCAAAATGACTAAGGCAAAGTTTATTAATTTTAGTGCCGTTACAAGTGGTATTAAGGAAATCAAGGAGGTTATGACACAAGCCGAACAAAATCGTTCATTGGGAGTTAAAACATTACTATTTGTTGATGAAATACATCGGTTTAATAAGGCACAACAGGATGCTTTTTTACCACATGTGGAAAAAGGAAATATCACATTAATTGGAGCCACAACGGAAAACCCTTCCTTTGAGGTAAATTCCGCTTTGTTGTCCCGCAGCCGTGTTTTTGTCCTAAACGCACTAAATGAAGATGATATTATTAAACTGATAAAGCAGGTAATAAATAATAAGGAAACTTTTCCTAATAAGATTATCGATATTTCCGATGAACTTATTAAAAGCATCGCGCAATTTAGTAACGGTGATGCGAGAAGCGCATTAAATATCTTAGAAATGGCTGTTAACAGTAGCAGTGAAAATAAGGGAATCATTCAGATTACCCCACATATCCTAAAAGATTGCATGCAGAAAAAAATGCTTTTATACGATAAAAGTGGAGAGGAACATTATAATTTAATATCGGCATTACATAAATCGATGCGGAATAGCGATGCGGATGCAGCCGTATATTGGTTGGCAAGAATGTTGGAAGGTGGGGAAAATCCCTTATACATTGCGAGGAGATTAATCCGATTTGCTTCTGAAGATATCGGATTAGCAGATCCAAGAGCACTTGATATAACAGTTTCCGTTTATCAGGCCTGTCATTTTAATGGAATGCCTGAGTGCAGTGTTAATTTAACCCAGGCCGTTGTTTATTTGTCATTAGCGCCAAAGTCCAATGCCTTATTCCTTGCATATGAAAAAGCTAGGGAGGATGCTTTAAATACTATAGCGGAAGGCGTACCTTTACATTTACGAAACGCACCTACTAATTTAATGAAGGAATTAGGTTATGGTAAGGGTTATCATTACGCTCACGAATCTCCTAATAAAATCTTTGATATGGAGTGCTTACCGGATAATTTGGTTAATAGGCATTATTATGAGCCGACGGAACAGGGATTGGAAAAAAAATTTAAGGAAAGAAAGGTATATTTACAAAACTTGAAAAAGACGGGTAAAGATGATGTCGAAAAGTAAATAATCTTGTCTTTTTCCCAAAAGTGTAATATAATAATAGTAACTTAAAGAAAAAGGAGGTGGTGTGATAAATGTATTTTATTAACACCTTCTTAGGAGTAATGAATACGTAGCCTATTTTATAGGTTCAATAGAAGGTTAATGGTTAGAGGAGACATTGCTACGTGTGTCTCCTTTAATCTTTTAGGAATTAAATCTAATAAATTTAAGTAAGAGGGGGATATATGTTAAGTCAAGATCTTAAAAATGAAATAATCAGATATCGAAGGACCTTACACCGAATTCCGGAATTAGGTTTTGAAGAATACAAAACACAGGCTTTTATTAAAAATGAATTAAGCAAAATGGGATTTGAAATTGAAGAAGTAGCTAAAACGGGAATTATAGCACTTAAAAGAGGAAAAGAAAATAAAGCTATAGCCTTTAGGGCTGATATGGATGCGTTAGCGGTAACTGAGAAGACGGAACTTGAATATAAATCGAAACATATCGGTAAAATGCATGCCTGTGGGCATGACGGACACATGAGTATTCTGTTGGGTTTTGCTTTATTTATCGCGAATATCGATTTAAATAAGGATGTTGTTCTCATTTTTCAACCGGCCGAGGAAGGTCCGGGTGGAGCCAAATTACTAGTTGAGGAAGGTTACCTAAAAAAATATCAAGTGGAAAGCATCTTTGGTTTACATATCTATCCGGGAATTACTGAAGGAAAGATAGGACTCACATCGGGAATATTAATGGCACAGGTGGGAGAGATAGACGTTACAATTAAAGCAACAAGCAGTCACGGGGCAATGCCGCAAAACGGTGTGGACGGTATTTTTGTTGCCTCACAGTTGATTCAATTGTATCAGAGTATTATCAGCCGTAATATTGATCCGACCGAGGGAAGATTATTAACAATCGGTAAAGTCACCGGAGGTGAAGCGAGAAATATTTTAGCTAAGGAAGTAATACTGAACGGGACGATACGGGCTTTTAATAGTGAGACTTATCAGAAAATAAAAAACCGCCTTACTGAAATCAATAACGGCGTTGAAAAGTTGTTTGGTATTAAGGTGGAAACAGAAATCAGAGATATGTACCCGGCCCTTGTAAATGATCATAAATTATATCATTTAATGAAGGATATCCTCAGTGATGATGTCATAGTAGAGCTAAAACCACTGATGATTGCCGAAGATTTTTCCTTTTATTTGACTGAGGTACCCGGTTATTTTTTTATGCTAGGAGCTTTAAATGAGGAGTTAGGATATGTTCATCCGCTTCATAGCTGTTATTTTAATTTTCGGGAAGAAATTCTATTTCATGGGGTTGAAACATATATTAAGATTTGTCAGGCTTTAAATATCTTTTAAAAAAAGCGAGGAATTTCCTCGCTTATATTATTAGCTGCAGTATGTAATATAAAAATGATGAAAACAAGGGGACGGTGAGATTATCGATTCCTTTATAGGAAAATAACTCAAGTATGGTGGCAACTAAAGCAATGGTATAACTAAATAGGAGAATATGGCTTGGGTTATAGATAGATAACAGGATAAAAATGGTAATAGAGGAAATAATAAACATGGCCAAACTGCCGATATAGGTTTTCTTTTTATATATTTTTGTTTTACCGAAAATCTGGCCGAAAATAGTGGCGCCACCATCACCATATCCCATGATTAAAACACCGATGGCGCCGATGTAAGGTTTCTTTAAATAACCGAAGGTAAACAATACTAATATGATTAAAGTTAAGGGATAATAAATTGTCCCTAATTCTTTTTTATCATTTCTTTCAATTGATTTTACGATATTAAATCGATATGACAGGTAATTAAGAATTAAAAAGGAAACCGGCGGAATTAAAGCAATCGAGTAATCGTCAAAAAAAATCATCGCGATTATCCACCAATTAGAAATACCAATATGAACGATTTTTCTAGTTATATTATCTTTAATCTTAAATCGGGGTAAGACGATTGCGATAAGAAACATCAAAAAAAGTAACAGATAAGATAAAAATAATCCTGTAATATTCACCTTTATCACCTTAATTTAGTTTATCACAAAACAGAGAATTAAACAATTTTCCAATGATTTAAAAACTTGACAAAATGTTAGCGATTAATTATTATATATTTTGGAAATATTAAGGAGGTTATATCGATGAGTCATGAACGAGAATTTAAGACGGAATCAAAACAATTACTTAATTTAATGATTAATTCCATTTACACACATAAGGAAATCTTCTTACGAGAGCTAATATCTAATGCCAGTGACGCTATCGATAAATATAAATATTTGGCGTTGCAGGATGAAACGCTCTTGAATAACGAAGATTATAAAATTGAAATAATCGTTTCTAAAGAGAATAGGACTATTACGATTAAAGACAACGGAATTGGTATGACCGAAGAAGAGTTAATAGACAATTTAGGGACGATTGCCAAATCCGGTTCCAAATCTTTTTTGGAAAAACTTAAAACAAATACCGAAAATGTCAGTTTAGATATTATCGGTCAATTTGGCGTGGGTTTTTATTCCGCATTTATGGTAGCATCAAAGGTAGTAGTAAAGACAAAATCACCATATTCTGAAACAGGCTATGTCTGGGAATCTAATGGTGAGGAAACATACACAATCGAAAAAGGAACTAAAAGCGATCACGGTACGGAAATTACTTTATATTTAAGAGAAAATGTTGAAGAAGATGAGCATTATGAGGATTATTTGGAAGAATATAAAATTAAGCAATTAGTTAGAAAATACTCTGATTATGTTCATTATCCGATTGTAATGGAAGTGACAAAAAGCGTTCCTAAGGATGATAAAAAAGAGGAATATGAAACCGTTAAGGAAATGGCAACCTTAAACTCTATGATACCTATATGGAAAAAGAGTAAGGCAGAGATTACCCAAGAAGATTTAAACAAATTTTATCAGTATCAATTTCATGATTATGAAGACCCAATTAAAGCTATTCATATGAATGTCGAAGGGGTTTTAAATTATAATGCCTTATTATTTATTCCTAAGCAAGCACCATATGATTTATATTCGGAAAAATATGAAAAGGGCTTGCAGTTATATTCCAAAGGCGTATATATCATGGATAAATGCAAGGAATTAATTCCTGATTATTTACGCTTTATTAAAGGTTTGGTGGATTCACCAGATTTATCATTGAATATTTCTCGAGAAATATTACAGCATGACAAACAATTGAGTAAAATTGCTTCAAATTTAGAAAAGAAGATTAAAAACGAATTTGAAAGAATGTTAAATAACGAACGCGAACAGTACGTTGAATTCTTTAAAACATATGGTGTCAATATCAAATACGGTATTTACGATATGTTTGGTGCTAAAAAAGATTTATTAAAGGACTTAATTATTTTTATTTCATCAGCAACTAAAGAATATACGACACTAAAAGAATATGTTGACAGGATGAAAGAAGGACAAGAATTTATCTATTATGCAACGGGTCAAAGTATTGAACAAATCGAGAAATTACCGCAAATGGAATTATTGAAAGATAAAGATTATGAGGTCCTATACTTTACTGATGAAATCGATGAATTTGCGATCAAGATCTTAATGGAATATGAGAATAAAAAATTCAAGAATATTACTCAGGGCGATTTGAATCTTGAATCAAAGGAAGAGAAAAAAGCCTTAAAGAAGAAAGAAAAGACATACAAGGATTTACTTGGTAGCATTAAGGATAGTTTAAATGGTAAAGTCAGTGAGGTAAAACTATCGTCAAGATTAAAAGAAAGTGCCGTATGTCTTGTAAGTAAAGACGATATTTCTTTTGAAATGGAAAGAGTATTGGCCGCAATGCCTGGTGCTAAAAATAACATCAGAGCCGAAAGAATCCTGGAAATTAATCCGGATCATCAGTTATTTAAGGCATTGGAAACAGTTTATGAGAAGGATAAGGAAGAAATCGGTAATTATGCGGAGCTTTTATATTCCCAAGCATTGCTAATCGAAGGATTTAAATTAGATGATCCAATTGAATTTTCCAATAAAATGTGTGAATTAATGATTAAATCGGCAAAATAATTTAAAAAACCAAGAAATTTAGCGTAATTTCTTGGTTTTTTGGTATAAATATCCGTCATATTATGTATATTTAATGTAGATAAGTGACGGGTGATGTTATGGGTGAAGATAAGGTACTTAAATTGCATATAACATATGAACCCAAAACGAAAGAGGTAAAGGAAGAAAAAAAAGATGATCCTAGTAAGGATGAAAAAGTTTATGGGAAAAGTAAAATAATCGCGATTTTGCTGGCTTTATTTTTGGGGAGATATGGGGTTCATAAGTTTTACTTAGGAAGACCTGCCCTGGGATTTATCTATTTAATTTTCTCACGCTTTCAAATAATCTTCTTTTTAAGTATATGTGATATTTTTATCTATATCTTCATGGATAAAAAGACTTGGCTGGAGGAATATGGATACCGAAAAATGCCCAAGAAAAAAACAGAATAAAAATAGAGTGGCTGCCCACTCTATTTTATATATTATATTGCTTGTTTATCTTTTATATAGCCAATACCTATTACACCCTTACCCACATGGCAGCCAATCGCCGGTGAGACAGGTGCATCGATTAATTTGGATGTATCGATACCGACTTCACTTAAGCGTTTTTTTGTGTATTCAACATGATCCAAAGCTTCCGTGTTGAAGAGGAAGATGAATTTAGCTAATTTGCCGTTATCAGTATCTTCTAAGAAACTGTCGATAACTCTGTCCAAGGCTTTTTCCGTAGTTCGTATTTTTTCTTTTGCGACAATTTTGCCATCATCACCAAGTTCAAGCAGCGGTTTAATTTTTAAGGCTGAAGCTATGAAACCGGCGGCATTTGATAAACGACCGTTACGCACTAAATATTTTAAATCATCAACCATTAAAAAGATTCGGTCATTATCTCTTAAGTAGGAAAGATAATCCAGTATTTCTTCCACGGATTTACCCTCCTTAGCTAAGCGATAAGCTTCGGTAGCCATAAAACCGCTTAAAAATGCCGCGGTTTTACTATTAAACGGATGAATTCTCACGTCCTCACACATTTCCTTTGACAGGCAAACGGCCTGATAGGTACCGCTTAAATGCTCGGATATGGAAATGTAAATAATATCAGTGCAGCCTTCATTTTTTAATTGTTGATATAAATCCAGTAATTGACCCATCGAAGGTTGGGAGGTTTTAGGCACATCCTTCATTGTATCGAGTTTCTCATAGAATTCTTTCGGATGTATTTCCAAACCGTCTAAATATTCATTATCATTCATAATTATTGTCGTTCTGGCAATTTTAATCTCCTCATATCCCGGTAAATAATCAAGACCACTAGTACTGCATGTAACAATACCGATTTTACTCATTTTATCTCCTCCAATTATTTTGATATTAAAAATGTTTGAATATAAAAATATTATATATTCAAACTATTATTTAGTCAATATCCCTTTTTTGCGAATTATTGACATTAACTAACTAGAGTAGAAGCTAGTAAATACAATAAAAGGAAAGAGGAACTATACAATATCATGTAGTTCCTCTTATGAATATCAATTATTATTTACTTATTATAGTTTTTCAGCCCATATAATGGCTCTATATGTGTCTTTACTAATAGGATTTCTATTATAGTCACCAAATTCGTAAATAATATTAAATCCTGAAGCATTTAACCATTGATGAACCTGTTCCAATGTTGGGATATGTTTTGCGAAGTTTTGTTGTATTGTTTCATGTTTACCATCAGGCAAAATTAATTCAGTTATTCTTCTTCCATAAGCTATTTGACTGTTAACATCATAACCATCGCTAAACATCAGTTGTTTACCATATACTCCATTACTATCGGTTCCTTCAAAAATAACTCGACCATTATTTTTGGAAAATATTACTTCCGGATGTGCAAATAATCCAAAATCAAGATAGATATGTCCACCTATTCTTAAACTTGCAGCAGCCTTCTGTAAAAAAAGTTGTTGTGCTTCATCATAAGGAATATTAGCTTCAATATTATGGAGTAAATTTCCAGCTAATACGACAACATCAAAATTGCTACCCCAATCTTCATATACAGCATCTAAGCAGCAATATTCAATATTTTTAAGTCCATTAGTTTTTGTTGGTATAAATTTAAGTCTTTCGATATCCATATCAAAACCTTTAACATTATGCCCTGCTTTTGCTAGTGGAACAAGGATTCGACCACCACCACAGGCAGCTTCCAGTACATTTTGCGATTTGTCTCCTAATAATGAAATAAGTAAATTTATATCATCTATATCATTTACATTAATTTCATATATCTCGGCATACCATTTTTGATAAATATCTTCTTTTTCTAAAATTGTCATATATCCTCCTATTTTTTTTGGAGGGCTATTTTATACATCCCTCCCAAGTATTATGTATAGTAATAAAAATATTTTTATTCATATCAAATCACCCTTTCTTGTTTTTTCCAAATAAGTATTTTAATATAATTAATTATTATAAGCAATACCTTATATAAATTATTTTTATTTTTTTATCTATATTATGACTATTCATTATAAAGATTAAAACTATTATTTAGTACCGTTTTTTGCGAATTATTGACATTAAATGATATTATTGTATAATAAATTTAAGGATATAAGAGGAGGATGGGCATGGGAATAAGTTTTCGTAAAAGCATTAAAGTCGGTAAGAACACACGGATTAATATCAGCAAAAAAGGTGGCATAGGATTCAGCACGGGGTTTAAAGGATTTAGAATTAGTAAAAACAAAATGGGATTACGCCTTTCATTAGGTGGTAATGGTATATATTATACGAAATGGTTCAGTAAAAATAAAGGTAATAATGTTAAGAAAAAAAATAAAAAGGAAAAAGCTAAAGTAAGGAAATTAAAGAACGAGGAAGTAATTGAAGAGGATTTAATTGATCCTGAAACTGATTTTGAACGCATACCTACCGAGGACGAAAAGGCTTTGCTGTTATATTTGGGTAGCCCCGTTCGTAATTACTTGTTGTATTTCTTACTTATCGAATTAGTAGGCACGGCAATATTTGCTTTAATCAAACAGGATTTATTAAGTTATCTTATTGTCGGCGGCGCGTTTTTATTAAATGTTTTATATCTTTTTAGTAAATTGAATTATTTTGTTTTTGGCGTAAATCGGGCTATATCCTTATTTCAAAAAAATCGTTTTGATAAAGCCTATAAGATCTTAAATAAATGTTTAAATTATCGGCCAAAAAATGAAAAAGCATTGATACTCATGATGTTTACGTCCTTTAAATTGGAAAAATATGATGTGGCGCTTGATTGTATCGAAAAATATCGTAAGGACAATGAACCTCTTGAGGTCATGCATTTTATCGAGGGTTACGCATCCTGTGAACTTGGTAAGTATAAAGAAGGAATAGAAGCTATCGAAAAGGTTTATTCTGAAGAGGATGACATCCGTTATTCCAAATACAAGATACTCGGTGATTGTTATGTAGGTTTACAGGAATATGACAGAGCAATTAACTGGTATGAAGAATTACCGGTAAATCAAAAGAAGATGGATGAAAATATTGCGGAATACAATTATGCTTTAGGGAATGCTTTATTATTAAAGGGCAATAAAAAAAGAGCATTCAACTATTTAATGAAAGTTTATGATTACAAACCTGATTATAAAGATATTAAAGAATTGATTAGTAAAGTTTCCGCTTAATTAAGGAGGTTTCCCTCCTTTTTTTTATGTATATATAGAATTAACATTACATATATTTTATTAGAAAACAGAAAAGAGTTGATTTCATGAATAAAAAGGTTAAGGTATTATTATTTTCCATCATTTTATTTTTTATCTTTTTTATCCCGTTTATCCTTGCCCTATATGATCATAAATGGTATGATATGTTAAATAAACCGGCATTTTCACCACCGATAATTTTATTTCAAATTGTCTGGTCAATAATATTTATCTTGATATCCATATCGTCCTCGCTAACAATTAAAACGAAGTATACCGAAAAACGCTTTTATTTAATCCTTCTGTTACTTAATTTCGTCTTTATCGAAATGAATATATATATTTTATTTAAATTAAAAGATATTTTACTTGCTTTTATTGATACATTGCTCATATTAATAACATCTTATATGCTTTATCTTACCGGTAAGAAGATCAATTCAAAAGCAAGCTATTTACTAATTCCGTTTATTTTATGGGTTATTTTCCTTGCGTTTTTCCAGGTGGGAATCTATAAAATTAATTAAAAAAAAGTGGCTTACTTTGAACAAGTGAGCCATTTTTCAATTAAAAGTGCCCGAGCAGGGGAAGCTTCAGTATTGTGTATTTTTAAAGGTAGGACAATTAAGGTATATATCCCTTCATTTATTTCTTTTAATCTTAATCCTTCGACGATCATTATGGAATTACCCAATAATTCCTTATGCGTTTCAAGATCGGGCTGACTTCTTTCTATTCCTAAACCATCTGTTCCAACACCCTTAATCTTTTTTGTTTTAAGATAGTTAGCCCCTTCTTTATCAAGAAAAACAAAATCATTTTGAAATTGTTTGGTAAAAGAATTCTTTGTTTTTAATAAAATAAAGTCTCCTTCATTAATCTCTTTTGTCTCTAAGTCCGTTTTTGTTATGCGATCGTTAACGTTGGTAAAATCCAGTACCTTACAAGCGGATATGAAATCATCTATTTGATAAATATTCATTGTCTTACCATTTTTGATCATATGTAGCGGAGCATCGATATGCGTTCCGGTATGCATATCTAAGATGATGGATGATTCATAATGATTACTTGTCTCAAAAGTATCCCTTATGATTAATTTAGGTCTTTTTTCATTATTGTCATTGTATACGGGCATATCCTCGGAAATTGTCATGGAAATATCATATATCTTACCTATAAATTGCTCCATTTTTTACCATTCCTTTCAAGTTTTTTTTTCTTTTTATTCATCATCAGTGAAATCCCTTCCTCCAATGGATACTAAAACAAAATACTCCGACAGTATTATGGCTCAAATTGTCCGTTTTGCCAACACCACTTTTCTATTTAGTCTCCACCTTATGTCCACCAAATTCATTTCTTAAAGCGGCAATAACTTTTCCCGAGAAAGTGTCCTCTTGAAAAGAACGGTATCTGGTATATAACGAACTAGTAATCACATTTGCCGGTACCTGTAATTCTAAGGCTTCCTGAACAGTCCATAAACCTTCGCCGGAGGAATGAATGATTCCTTTTATATTTTCAAGCTTTGGATCCTTGGCAAAGGCCTTTTCCATTAGTTCCATCAACCATCCCCGGATTACCGAACCATTACTAAAGACACGGGCGATTTTTTCATAGTCGAAGTTAAACTGGCTTTTTTCTAAAATTTCAAATCCCTCCGCGATTGCTTGAAGCATGCCGTATTCAATACCGTTATGAATCATCTTGACATAATGACCCGAGCCGTTTCTACCCGTATGTAAATAGCCCTTATCGACACAGACTGATTTTACTAACGGTTCGATAATGGCAAAGATCTCTTTTTTGCAGCCGATCATCATACAGGCTCCGTATCGAGCACCGCTTGTTCCGCCGCTAGTACCAATATCGACAAAATTAATGCCATTTTGTTTTAAATATTCGTATCTTCTAAGAGTATCTTTGTAATTGGAATTACCGCCGTCAATAATGATATCATCTTTACTGAGTAATGGTAATAGACTGTCGATCATCTCATCCACCGGTTTACCCTCCGGTATCATTAACCAGATAATTCTTGGAGTAGGTAACTCTTCAATTAGTTTTTCCAAACTGTGCACTCCGTTAATTCCCTCTTTTTTAATCATTTCGACCTTTTCCGCTGATCTGTTATAGGCAATAACCTCATGGTTATGTTCCTTCATATTTAATGCCAAGTTGTACCCCATCTTACCTAGACCAATTAAGCCAATTTTCATGTTTCTTCGCTCCTTTATGCCATTTTTCTTATTATTAATGTCTTATACTATTATCATACTAAAAATTATATGATGTGGAAATAGTTTTGCTTAATATTTAATCTATTCGGATATTTTTATTCATGTTATAATTTTATTGATAACATTTAAAGGTGAGATTATGAGAAAGAGAGTGGACTTGAATTTTAATTGGCAGTATTATCGGGATTTTAAAGAATCATATTTGCTTGATGATGAACCCGGGATGTATGAGATTGTGAATTTACCGCATACAAATATCGAGTTACCATATAACTATTTAGATGAATCAAGCTATCAATTCATCAGTTGTTACGTAAAAACACTAACCCTAGATGGCTCATTAATAAATAAAAAACTCCTGCTTCATTTTGAAGGGGTAATGAGTTATTGTGAAGTGTACTTAAACAACAAATTATTGGGACATCATAAAGGCGGATATACTCCTTTTGTCGTTGATATTACGGAAGCCTATGTATTTAATCAAAAAAATCGCTTATGCATAAAAGTCGATTCAACCGAAAGACCTGATATCCCTCCTTTCGGACATGTTGTCGATTATTTGACCTATGGAGGAATTTACCGGGAAGTATCTTTATTGGCCGTAGAAAATAATTATATTAAGGATCTATTTATAAAGACGGAGAAGGTGCTGGAGGAATATAAGGAATTAATCGTTGACTTAAGGTTTTCAAATATTTTACCGAAGGATTCCTATAAACTTGAGTTTTGTTTGTTGGATGATGAGAAAACCATCACCAGTTTTTCCCGTGCTTTAAGTGATGAAACACAAAATATTACAGTAAAACAGATTATAACAGGAGTTAAATTATGGGATATTGATAATCCCAAGCTTTACCATATAAAAATTTTATTATATAACAAAAGCACGTTAATCGATGAAATAACGGAACGCTTTGGTTTTCGCAAGGTTGAATTTAAAGCAAGCGGTTTTTATTTGAATCATAAATTAATTAAATTAATCGGTTTAAATCGTCATCAGGCATATCCTTATGTCGGTTATGCCATGCCAAAACGGGCACAATACGAGGATGCGGAAATCTTAAAAAATCGCTTGGGTGTCAATATTGTGCGTTTATCGCATTATCCGCAATCAAGGCATTTTTTGGACAGATGTGATGAACTAGGATTGTTGGTTTTTAGTGAAATACCGGGATGGCAACATATCGGTGATAGTAAATGGCAGGATGTGGCGAAAAATAATTTGCGGGAAATGATTATCAGTAATTACAATCACCCAAGTATTGTCATTTGGGGAGTACGGATTAACGAATCAAGTGATTGTGATGATTTTTACTTGGAAATGAATAAAATCGCCAAAAGTCTTGATGATTCGAGACCTACCGGTGGGGTTCGTAATTTTGCCAACAGTCATTTATTTGAGGATGTTTATACTTATAATGACTTTATTCATAATGGTAAAAACCGCGGATTAAGTAAAAAAGGAAAAATTATCAATAAAAATATGCCATATTTAGTGACCGAACATAACGGGCATATGTTTCCCACAAAAAGGTATGATCACGAAGTAAAAAGAGTGGAGCATGCCTTAAGGCATTTACGAGTCCTGAATTACATGTACAAATCGAAAAACATCAGCGGAGCAATCGGTTGGTGTATGGCCGATTATAATACCCATCATGATTTTGGCAGCGGAGATAAAATCTGTTATCATGGTGTTATGGATATGTTCAGAATGGAAAAGGATGCAAGCTTTGCTTATCTTTCACAACAGGATCATCTTCCCGTTATGCATGTATCTAGTGATATGAACATAGGGGAATATGATGCTTCAATGTTGGGTAAGGTTTATGTTTTTACGAATTGTGATTATGTTAAATTATATAAGAATAATGAGTATATCAATACCTTTTATCCCGATAAAAAACAATTTAAATATTTACCACATCCTCCGATAGTTGTCGATGACTTTATCGGCGATGCGATTTTAAATAATGAAAGGTTCTCCCAAAAGGATTCCAACATAATCAAAAATATTTTTAAGGAAATGTCCAATAAACAAAAATTATCGCTTATATCTTTAATAAAAATGGGTTATTTGATGCTTAAATATAAATTAAGTTATAAAGCGGGTTATGATTTATATACTAAGTATGTAAATAACTGGGGTAATAAAGCTTTAGAGTACCATTTTAAAGGGTATAAAGATAATAAACAAGTTTTTGAGGTGATAAAGGCCCAAAGTAACCGAAAAGATTTGAGTATTATGGTTTCAGCTGAAAAATTAGTGGAAAAGGAAACCTATGATGTTGCAAGAATTGAGTTAAAATCAATTGATGAATATCATAATTTATTACGTTATGATTTTTCAACGGTTTTACTTGAGGTAGAAGGACCGATTGAAATAATCGGACCGAAGATGGTAAGTCTAATTGGCGGTTGTCGAGCTTTTTGGGTAAAAACAAAAGGAGCGGATGGTATTGGTAAAATAAAAGTAGTTTCGGAGAGCTTTCCGGAAAAGCTGATTACTTTAAGTGTCAGTAAGACTGTTGAATAAAGTAAGCGCATACATTTTTTAAAATTTATCGTTATTTAAATTGTTAATTGGAAGAATTTGTAGTATCATTTAAGTGTATATAATTTATAAGGGGGAATACAATGAATGAATTAAAAAGAACACCGTTATATGATGAGCATGTGAAGCTTGGCGCCAAAATAGTTGATTTTGCCGGATGGGAAATGCCTATCGAATATAGCGGAATTACACCGGAGCATATAGCGGTGAGAACCAATTGTGGATTATTTGATGTCAGCCATATGGGTGAAATATTCGTTACCGGTCCTGATGCCGAAAAGTACCTACAGTGGCTGGTTACCGCTGATATCACCAAGTTAAATGATAATCAGGTAGTTTATACGATGATGTGTTATGAGAATGGTGGTATTGTTGACGACTTATTAGTCTATAAATATAATAAAGAAAAATATTTATTGGTTGTTAATGCCTCCAACACTGATAAAGATTATTCCTGGATATTAGCTCAAAGAAAAACAGAAAATATCAAGATTGAAAATCTTTCCAAGCAATATGGACAGGTTGCCCTACAAGGACCGAATGCTCAAAATATCTTGCAAAAATTGACTGAGTTTGATTTATCGGAAATTAAATTCTTTTATTTTGCGGAAATTAAAATAAATGGTATTGACTGTATCGTATCCAGAACCGGATATACCGGCGAGGATGGATTTGAGATATATACTGCCAAAAAGGATATTATGGCGATTTGGAATAAGCTCCTGAGCTTTGAAGATGTAAAACCTATTGGTTTAGGCGCAAGGGACACTCTTCGATTTGAAGCAAGCTTACCTCTATATGGTAATGAAATTAGCCAGGATATTACGCCTTTGGAAGCAGGATTGGGCTATTTTGTTAAATTAGATACCGACTTTATCGGTAAGGATGCTTTGGTTATCCAAAAACAGGCGGGATTAAAGCGTAAATTAGTCGGTTTACAATTATTGAAAAAAGGTATATGTCGACATGGTTACCCTGTATGTGATTTAAATGGAAAAGAAATCGGTTATGTGACAACGGGATACCTCTTACCAAATCATGAATATGCGGTGGCTCATGCTTTAGTGGATGTTGAACATGCCAATTTAGATGAAACCTTAACAATTCAAATCAGAAATAAATTATTTGAAGCAAAGGTGACTTCAAAGAAATTTATGGATAAAAACTATAAAAAGTAACGGAGGATTAAGATGAAAGTTATTGAAGGTTTATACTATTCAAAAGACCATGAATGGGTAAAAGTAGTCGGAGATAAGGCATATGTGGGAATTACCGATTATGCAACTCATTCATTAGGCGATATCGTGTTTGTGGAATTACCTGAATTAGATAGTGAATTAAGTAAAAATGATGTATTAGGTGTCGTTGAATCAGTCAAAGCTGCTTCCGATGTTTACACGCCTGTATCCGGAACAGTATTAGAAGTTAATGAAAAATTAGAAGATGAACCACAATTATTAAATGAAGATGCATACGAAAATTATATAGCTGTTTTAGAATTAAATGATAAGAGTGAATTAGAAGACTTAATGAATAGTAAAGAATATACGCAATTTTGTGAAAATAATTAAAGGATGTGGTAATATGAACCATAGATATATTCCTCATACACAAGAAGATATTAAGGAAATGCTTGAAAAAATAAAGGCATCGGGCATTAAAGATTTATACAAAGAAATACCTGAGGAAGTTAAGTTAAAAAGAGAATATAATCTTAATTCCGGTTTAAGCGAATTAGAGGTCGAAAAAAAATTAACGGAATTAAGTAATATGGATAAAAAGGATTTAGTCAGATTTATCGGTGCTGGCAGTTATGATCATTATATACCGTCAATTATCCATCATATTACCAGTCGTTCGGAATTCTATACGGCTTATACCCCATATCAACCGGAAATTTCGCAAGGGACATTACAATATATTTTTGAATTCCAATCAATGATGACCGATTTAACTAATATGGAAGTCTGCAATGCTTCTATGTACGATGGGGCGACAAGCTGTGCCGAAGCGATCATGATGGCCGTAAGTCAGACGAAAAGAAAAAAAGTTTTAGCTTCTAGTTTGCTTCATCCTCATACCATCGAAACAATTAAAACCTATGGTCATTTTAACGGATATGAAGTTATATTAGTTGATAATGAAGCGGGATTAATTGCTGAAGCTGATTTAGTGAAAAAATTAAATGACGAGATTGCCTGCGTTGTCGTAAGCAATCCTAACTTCTATGGTTTGATAGAAAATCCAGCAAGTTATGTTGAGAAAATTCACAACAACAAGAGTTTAATTATTATGGTGGTAAACCCATTAAGCTTGGCACTTATGAAAACACCGGGCGAAATAGGTTGCGATATCGTATGCGGTGAGGCTCAACCTTTAGGTATACCTTTAAGTTTTGGCGGTCCTTATTTAGGATTTATTGCCACAACCCAAAAGTATATGCGTAAGCTACCTGGTAGAATATGCGGTCAAACTACCGATGTGGATGGTAAAAGAGCCTATGTTCTGACACTTCAGGCCAGGGAGCAACATATTAGGAGGGAAAAAGCCAATTCTAATATTTGTTCAAACCAATCACTAAATGCCTTAATCGCGACCGTATATTTGGCGACGATGGGTAAGCAGGGTATTGTTGAAGTATGTAAACAAAATGTGCAAAAAGCGCATTATGCTTATAAACAGATTACCGAGTTACCACAATTTGAAAAAGTATTTGATAAGCCATTCTTTAATGAATTCGTGGTTAAAGCTAATATTAGTTATGATACTATCAAGGCCGCCTTATTGAAAGAAAAGATGATGGCAGGACTTCATTTAGGCGAATACGATCCTAAATTAAAGAATCATATTTTATTCTGTGTGACCGAAAAACGCTCTAGGGCTGAAATTGACCATTTAGTTAAGGTGTTAGGAGGATTAAAATGATAAGACAATATGATAAGTTGATATTTGAGTTATCTAAAGAAAACCGTAAAGGGTATTCACTTCCTCCTATTGATGTTGAAGAAGTAGCTATTGATGATGTCATACCTAAGGATTTGTTAAGACAAAACGAAAACAATTTACCTGAAGTAAGTGAAAATGACATTGTCCGTCATTATGTTAATATTTCAAATAAAAACTATGGTGTTGATACCGGATTTTATCCGTTGGGTTCATGCACAATGAAATATAATCCTAAGATTAATGAGGATACGGCGATGCTCTTTAGTTCCGTTCATCCGTTACAGGATGAGGATACCGTTCAGGGTTCACTTAAGTTAATGTATGATTTAGGTGAATGCTTAGCGGAAATTACGGGAATGTCCAAAGTATCACTCGCACCATTTGCCGGAGCTCATGGTGAGTTAACCGGACTTATGATCATGAAGGCTTATCATGAAAAGAACGGAGACTTTAAACGAAATAAGGTAATAGTACCTGACAGTGCTCATGGAACTAATCCTGCCAGTGCAACGGTAGCCGGTTTTGATGTCGTTGAGATTAAATCAAATGAAGACGGTACGGTTAATTTAACTGCTTTAAAGGAAGCATTGAATGATGAAATTGCGGGAATTATGTTAACTAATCCGAATACCTTGGGTATTTTTGAAAAGGACATTGTCCAAATAACCAAACTTGTTCATGATGCCGGCGGCTTATTATACTATGACGGAGCTAATTTGAATGCGATAATGGGTGAAGCCAGACCAGGCGACATGGGATTTGACATCATTCATTTAAATTTACATAAGACATTTTCAACGCCTCATGGTGGCGGAGGACCTGGAAGCGGTCCTGTCGGAGTATGTGAAAAGTTGGTCAAATTCTTGCCTAAGCCGCAAATAGAATATGTTAATGGTAAATATGTCTTGAATCATGATTGTCCGGATTCAATCGGCAGACTTGGTAACTTCTACGGTAACTTTGGCGTTATGGTCAAAGCTTACACCTACATTTTATCCATGGGTAAGGAAGGATTGAAACATGCCAGTCAAATGGCTGTTTTAAACGCAAATTACCTGCAAAGCATCCTAAAGGAAGACTATTTGCTGCCAATTGACGGAGTATGCAAACATGAGTTTGTTTTAAGCGGTTTAAAAGATAAGTCAACGGGCGTAACCGCTTTAGATGTTGCCAAGGCATTACTCGATTATGGGTTCCATGCCCCAACCATTTATTTCCCACTTATTGTTGAGCAGGCAATCATGATTGAACCGACGGAAACGGAAAGTATTGAAACATTGAACAATTTCGCGGAAGTCATGAAAAAAATCGCTAAATTAGCAAAAGAGGATCCGGAATATTTGAAACATGCCCCATACAATACACCGGTGCGTCGTTTGGATGAAGCATCCGCGGCTCGTAATCCGATTTTAAGGTATCAGAAAAACAATGAATAAGGATTTAGTAATCATCGGCGGAGGACCGGGGGGCTACGAGGTTGCCATAAAAGCAGCTAATAGCGGTTTAAATGTCGCACTGATTGAAAAAAGTGAGATCGGTGGAACCTGTTTAAATCAGGGATGCATACCAACGAAAGCCTTGTATAAAAATGCTGAGGTTGCTCATTTACTAAAGCAGGGTGACGAATTTGGATTCACTGATTTATCATATAGCTTAGATTTTACAAAGGTTCAGGAACGTAAGAACCAAGTCATTGGTCAGTTAAAAAATAATATTAAAATGATGCTTGATAAAGCCAAGGTGGAAGTCATTAACGGCATGGCATCATTTAAAGATGAGCATACGATTACTGTTGTAAGTGGTGAGAATACAGCGGAAATTACCGCGGATCATTTTATCATTGCCACTGGTTCCGAAGAGAAGGTTATCCCGATAGAAGGTTATCAGTTAAGTAATGTCGTTACCAGTAAAGAAATGCTTGACATAAATATTGTACCAAGTAAATTAGTTATTATCGGTGGCGGTGTCATCGGCGTTGAGATGGCGACAATATTCAACCGACTTGGTAGCGAGGTAACAATTTATGAGTACTTCGATCGTTTGCTACCGATGATGGATGAGGATATTTCATCAAGAATAAAGGTCTATTTAAAAAAGCTGGGTATTGAAGTTATCAACGATGCACTCGTAGAAAGAATTGAAAAGGATAATGAAAATTTAATTGTCTCCGGAAAGACGAAAAAAGGTAAGGAATTTTCCACCGAGACGGAATATGTGTTAATGGCTACCGGACGCAAAGCTTATTATGATAATTTAAATTTGGATAAAATAAATGTGTTGTATGATAAAAACGGAATCGTGGTTAATGAAAATATGCAGACATCTATAGAACATATTTATGCCGTTGGTGATGTCACCGGTATTAACATGCTGGCACATGTTGCCACATATCAGAGTTATAAGGCACTGGACCACATATTGAACAAGGATAATGAAACAAACTTTAAAGTAATACCAGCGTGTGTCTTCACTTTCCCTGAGATTGCCGTTGTCGGTATGACTGAGGCTATTGCCAGGGAAAAATATGGAGATATAAAAGTAAATAAATTTATGTTCAGAGCTAACGGTAAAGCCCTATCTATGGGAGAAGCCGAAGGCTTTGTTAAGGTGATAGCACATGATGATATCTTACTGGGATGTCATATTATCGGACCACAGGCATCATCACTAATACAGGAAGCTACAGTTTTAATTGAACGAAAAATATCTTTAAAAAATGCCGTTGAAATAATCCATGCTCATCCGACTTTAACGGAAGCTATTTTAGAAGCTATAAGAGGTTTAATTGAATAATATACTTAAAAAGATGGTGTTGTTACCATCTTTTTTTGTCTATGACAGTTGATAAAATCAGAAAGTATCATTCAAAAATAAACTTCTTTTTATGTCATAAGAATGGATATATGTTATAATAATAATGATAGTGCTTACTAAAGAAGGGGGCTATATAATTGAATATTAGTAAGGATGAAATGCTAGTTGCAGTTAAGTCCAAACCCGGTCCGGGGATTGAACTGACCACAAAAAGAATACCCAAGGATTTAAACGATGATGAAGTTCTAATTAAAGTATTGGCTACGGCTATTTGTGGTACCGACTACCATATTTATAGCTGGGATGAATGGAGTCAAAAGCGGATTAAACCACCTGTCACAATGGGTCATGAATTTGCCGGAGAAGTAATTTCTTGCGGTAAAAAAGTGACAAGAGTAAAACCAGGTGACATCGTTTCTGCAGAGACTCATATCGTATGTGATAATTGTGAATTTTGTCGTAGTGGAAAAGGCCATATATGCCAAAATACCAAAATCATCGGTGTTGATACTGATGGTTGTTTTGCTGAATATGTCAAGATTCCCGCGAAAAATTTAGTAGTTAATGATAAAAACGTCGACCCTCGATATTTATCCATTCAAGAACCTTTAGGAAATGCGGTTCATACTATTCTTCACTTTGATATAATCGGAAGAAGTGTGGTTGTTATTGGCTGTGGTCCGATCGGTTTAATGGCTGTTAATGTTGCCAAGGCTGTTGGAGCCGGTAAAATTATCGCTATCGAGGTAAATGATTATCGTCGTAATTTAGCGAAGGAATTGGGAGCGGATGTGGTGATAAATCCGTTAACTGAAGATGTCATTTCTCGGGTATTGCAGGAAACTGACAATCTTGGTGCTGATGTTATCGGTGAGTTTTCCGGAAATAAGACGGCTATTGAACAGGCATTTAAATATGTGAAACTTGGCGGTAAAATGAGCATGTTAGGTATTCCAAGTAAAAATATCGAAATAGATTTGGCAAATGATGTCGTGTTCAAAGGTATTACTATTTACGGTGTCACGGGACGTATTATGTATGACACATGGCATCAAGTAAAAGGCTTAATAAAACATTTGGATATGAATAAAATCGTAACGCATACGTTTAAATTATCCGAAGTGGAAAAAGCAATGGAAGTAATGAAGAGCGGTAACAGCGGAAAAATAGCTTTAATACCATAAAATAAAAAAAGGGGAGATTTTTTTGAGTAATATACATGAATTACAATTTTTGAAGGATAAAATTCAGGAGTTGAAGAATACAGGCGTATATCGGAAGTTACCCGTTAACTACGGACCATGTGATGCATTAATATCTTTAAACGGTAAGGAAGTTATCAATTTATCTTCTAACAATTATTTGGGACTTGCCAATCATGAGAGAGTTAAAAACGCGGCGATTGAAGCCGTTAAAAAATATGGTGCCGGAGCCGGAGCCGTTCGTACGATTGTGGGTAATATGGACCTTCATGAGGAATTAGAAGTACTACTGGCTAAATTTAAACGTGAAGAAGCAGTAATGGTCTTTCAATCAGGATTTAATTGTAATGCCGGAACAATCCAGGCAATAACGGATAAAGGTGATTTGATAATATCTGATGAACTTAATCATGCTTCAATCATTGATGGTGTTAGATTATCCAAAGCCGATAAAGCAGTGTTTAAACACAGTGACATGAAAGATTTAGAACGGGTTTTAATAGAAAAGAGAGCACAATATAATAATGTGTTAATCATTACCGACGGTGTTTTTTCCATGGATGGTGACATTGCTAAGTTACCGGAAATCGTTGAACTTGCTGAAAAATACAATTGCTTAACATACGTTGATGACGCACATGGTTCGGGTGTTTTAGGTGAAAACGGCAGAGGTACCGTAGATCACTTCGGTTTACATGGAAAGATTGATTTTAGTGTTGGAACGTTATCGAAAGCTATCGGAGTCATCGGTGGCTATGTTGCCGGAAGCAATGTCATGAAGGAATGGTTACTCCATCGCGGACGCCCAATCTTATTTTCCACCGCCTTACCACCATCCGCAGTAGGTGCGATAATTGAATCAGTTAAAATGCTGATGGAATCCAGTGAATATACTGACAGATTATGGGATAACGCTCGTTATTTTAAAGAAGGAATCGCTAAATTAGGTTATGATATCGGTAAGAGTGAAACGCCTATCACACCAATAATTATCGGTGATGAAGCTAAAACAATGGATTTTTCCAGAACTTTATTAGAAAATGGTGTTTTTGTTTCCGGAATCGTTTTTCCTACAGTACCTAAGGGCTTAGGAAGAGTAAGATGCATGATAACCGCAAATCATACTAAGGAACAATTAAATAAAGCTATTGAAATCATTGAAAAAGTTGGTAAGGAACTCCATATTATATAAAAGAAAATTCCTAGATTAATCTAGGAATTTTTTGACGCTATTGACATATTTTATAAATAATTATAATATTTTATGTATAATATTAAATTATCTAAAATAAGAATATAGTAAATATGTTAAACGGGGTGATATATTGAACCTACCAAATTTATTAACATTATTACGTTTATTTTTAGTGCCAATTTTTATCATAACCTTTTTTTCAACGCTGGAAAATCGGATGCTTATTTCCGTACTCGTTTTTTTGGTTGCCGGAATAACTGATGTATTCGATGGCTATATTGCTCGTAGATTTAATCTGATAACTAAATGGGGTCAGGTGGTGGATCCTTTTGCCGATAAAATCATGCAGTTAACCGTCTTAACCTGCTTTACAATTGATAAATATCTACCCGTTTGGTTAATCGTCATATATGGGGCTAAAGAATTAACAATGATTTTCGGAGGTATATTTCTCTATACCAAGAAAGAAAAAGTTGTTATACCGGCCAATTCCTATGGTAAAGTCGCGACAATTATTTTTTATTTAGCTGTTATCTCAGTGGCATTACAAAACGAATACAGTTATTATGTATTTATTGTCGCAATCTTTTTTGCCTTACTAGCATTTATTCAATATTCCGTAATTGGTTCAAATAAATTAAAACAAATTAAAAACAGTAATAAATGAAGGTTGATAAAAACCTTTATTTTTTTATCTAGGGAATATTTTCTTAAAATAATCATGGTATTTGACTTTTAATTCGTCATGGGACATTCCAAACTTTTCTTGACAAAATTCATCAAGTTCTTTTTTGTATTTTTCCATGGCTCTTTTTTTCTCAATGTCGGACTTGTTTTTCCAGTCATTGAGATATTTATCTCTTAATTCATCCTGTTTTTGTTTTAACAATTGTTTCTGTTCATCGGTAAGCCGCGGCTTTTTTTCATTGATATTAATAATATCCGGAGACGAATTAGCTCTTACCATGTAATGTAAGTTAAATAAAATAGAAAAACAAGTAAATAAAACAAAGATTACTTTTTTAAACATGCAAATCACCTCATTTATATTATTAACCAATAATCACATAATTTTACATAATTTCTGTTAACTACAAATAAATAAGACATGATATAATGATGTAAGATAAATAATTGTTGGTGATAATATGAAATATGCGATCTATTTAGTCGAAGACGAGATAAAATTAAATAATTTACTGAAAAGATATTTGGAAAAAGAGGGTTATTTAGTGACATCCTTTTTGGATGGAAGTAGCGCATTAAATAAGATTAATGATACTCCGCATATTTGGATACTTGATATTATGCTTCCGGATATTGACGGTTATGAATTAATTAAAAAAATTAAAGAAGTTCACCCGGAAATTCCGGTTGTGTTTATGAGCGCAAGGGATTCTGATATCGATAGACTGTTGGGATTAAAACTTGGAAGTGATGATTATATCTCTAAGCCTTTTTTACCGCAGGAATTAGTTATCAGATGTACGAATATTATCAAAAGAATATATGGTACTAATGATTATCTAATATATGGCGATTATAAGATCAATATCAATAAACGGATCGTTTTTCAAGACCATACGGAAATTAAATTAACCACAAAAGAGTTTGATTTGCTGGTCTTATTCATGCAAAATATAAATAAGTCTCTCACAAGGGAAGAAATCTTGCATAAGGTATGGGAAAACGATTATTTCGGGAGTGACCGGGTAGTGGATGATTTGGTAAGACGATTAAAAAAGAAATGTCAGAACTTAAAAATAGAAGCAATTTATGGATATGGTTACAGATTATTATGAAGAAAATAAGACTATTTAGAAGATTTTCATTACGTTATAATGTTGCTTTAAAGATTTTGTTGTTGATTCTAATTTTATCGTCTTTAATCTTAATATTTATACCCATGGGTTTAAAACTATTTTTCTTGGAGGAATCTTATAAAACAATAGAAAAAGCACAGGTTGGAGATATCGTATCCGAGGAAGATGTCGAATTAACAATCGATCCCAAGTCAGTAAATCATGTGCCGCTTTTTTATCAGGGTTTAAATGTTATTTTTCCAAGTAATGTGAAGGATATTAATAAGGATTTCTTAGAAGAAGCGGTCTATAATATGATAACCCAGGAAACTCAGTCCGAACGCTATGTGTATGAGTCGAATACCACGACAATCTATTATGTTGTTAAAAAAGGTGCTAATTATGCGCTGATTTCTTATGTGTATGTATCATATGTAAATAATTTGGTTGATACCTTATATCGCCAGTTATCAATTATCATAATCATTGTCGTATTTATATCGCTGATAATTGCTTTCTTTTTAGCAAGCAGCATTACCAACCCTTTAATCACCATAAGTAAAAAAATAAAAAGCATCTCAAAAAACAACTGGGATGATGAAATCAAGGTGACAAGAAAGGATGAAATCGGGGATATTCAGGAATCATTAGAAGAAATGCGTAATCATTTACAAATACAGGATAAAAATCAAAGAGAGATGTTTCAAAGTATCTCCCATGACTTAAAAACACCGATAATGATAATCGAAGGTTATGCTCAGGCCATTTTAGACGGTTATATTAAAGATGAGGAAATAATTGAATATACTAATTCCATAAAAGAAGAGGCCAACCGTTTGGAAAAAAAGGTAAAGGATTTATTACTGATTAATAAACTGGAACAACTATCCCTACAAAAGCGTACATATGATGATATTGATGTTTTGGCGTTAATACAAAAAGTAATAACACCATTTAAGAAACAATTTCCGGGAATCAATTTTATTCTGGAAGTTAATTCAAGCGAGCCTTTAAAGGGAACGGGTGAAGAGTGGCGGATAGCGATTGAAAACATCGTCGATAATATGACGAGGTTTGCGAAAACGGAAATAAAAATTACATATGACAACAATATGCTGGTTATTTTTAATGATGGGGAAGCAATAAATGAAGATACTCTAAAGAAATTATTTACTCCTTTTGGAGTGGGAAATAAAAGTAATTTCGGTTTGGGACTGGCAATTACCAGTAGGATCATAAAAATGTTTGGCTATCATATTTCAGCTGAAAATGTCCACAACGGCGTATGTTTTAAAATATTTAAGAAAACGGAGTGATAATATGGCTAATAAATATCGCACATATAAAAAGGATCTGGATTATTCTTATACATTAGGGATATTTTTAACGATTGAATTATTAAAGCATAAACCCGAACAGGTTATCACCGTTATCATTCATTCAAAGGGAAGTTCTTCTGAGGGGATTAATAAAATTAAGAAAATGTGTCGGGAAAAAAATATTTCCTGTGAAACTAACGATAAATTAATCGAAATTCTTTCACCTAAAAAAAACTGTTTTGCGATAGGGATATTTGCCAAATATGAAGAAAAACTGGCAAAGGATGAAAATCATCTGGTATTAGTTAATCCCAGTGATTCGGGTAATTTAGGTACGATAATTAGAACCGGTTTAGGCTTTGGCGTAAATAATTTAGCAATCATTAAGCCCGGAGTAGATATTTTTGATCCTAAAACAGTTAGGGCTTCGATGGGAGCATTGTTTAATATTGCTTTTACCTATTTTGACAGTTTTTCTTTATATCAGAATCATTTTTCCAATCATGATTTTTATCCGTTTATGCTTGATGCCAAAATTAAAATATATGATGTGAAACGAAATCCGGCTAATCCTTTTTCATTGATTTTCGGCAATGAAGCAAGCGGACTTGATGAATCATTTAAAAATATTGGTAATAGTGTCATAATTCCCCATGATAACACAATTGATTCCTTAAACCTATCCATAGCCGCGGGAATTGCCTTGTATGAATTCACTAAAGCGAAATAAAATCATAAAATTTTCACACTACTAGTTGACATTTTTACCATAATAAGGTAAAATTCAGTATAGGAGTTCCGAAGGTATTTCGAATATCCGAATAATAGTTTGCCATGTTACTTATTAAATATTAAAGGTTTGTGTCCGATGATACAAACCTTTAATAAAAAATAAAAAATATTTTTCATAGATATCCTTCATAATGTAGGATGAATTGCTTAATTCATCTAGTATGAAATTAAAATTCATCTAGGTAATTGTGGTTCATCCTATTAGAATTTGGGGGTAATTGTATCTGTCAATATTAACAAGGAGTGATAAGATGTCTAAAGTAGTTACCATGGGTGAAATCATGTTAAGATTATCAACACCGGGTTTTCAAAGATTTATTCAAGCTGAGCAGTTTGATGTCGTATATGGCGGAGGAGAAGCAAATGTCGCAGTTTCTTTAACGAATTATGGTCATGATGCTTATTATGTAACTAAGTTGCCTGCTCATGAAATCGGTCAAAGTGCCGTAAATTATTTGCGCCGATTTGGTGTGCATACTGATTATATAGCTCGAGGCGGTGAAAGAATCGGTATTTATTATTTAGAGTCGGGTGCCAGCATGAGACCTTCAAAGGTTATTTATGACAGGGCAAATTCAGCTATATCGGAAGCTGAAGTAACTGACTTTGACTTTGATGAAATCTTTAAAGGAGCTAAGTGGTTCCATTGGAGCGGTATAACACCGGCACTAGGTAAAAAGGCGGTAATACTGCTAGAGGAAGCACTTAAAGCAGCTAAGAGAAACAATGTCACAGTGTCCGTGGACTTAAACTATCGTAAGAAATTATGGACAAAAGAAGAGGCACAAAAAACGATGACTCGATTAATGCAGTATTGTGACGTGTGTATTGGTAATGAAGAAGATGCGGAAAATTGTTTAGGATTCAAACCGGGTAAAACGGATGTCACTAAAGGTGAACTGGAACTCGAGGGATATAAAAAGATCTTTAAAGAGATGCAGGAGAAATTTAATTTCAAATATGTTGCCACGACATTAAGAAAAAGCCACTCGGCAAGCGATAACGGCTGGAGCGCATTGCTTTATGACGGTAAGGAGTATTATATATCCAAAAATTATGAAATTAGAATAGTCGACAGAGTCGGCGGAGGCGATGCCTTTTCAGCAGGTTTAATCCATGGATTATTGTCCGATATGAATATTAAGGATGCCTTGGAATTTGCGGTGGCGGCAAGTGCACTAAAACATACTGTTCCCGGTGATTTTAATTTGATGTCTGAAGCTGAGGTAATTACACTGACAAAAGGAGATCAATCGGGAAGAGTACAAAGATAAGCGGAGGGTAACATGATATTGGATTTATTTAAATTAGATGGGAAAGTGGCAATTGTGACGGGTGCATCGGCAGGTTTAGGTCAAGGTATGGCAAAAGCATTGGCTGAAGCCGGGGCTGATGTGGTCGGTGTGGCCAGAAGACCAATGAAGGAGACGAAAGAAGCGGTTGAAAAAGCCGGGAGACGGTTTTTAGAAATTCAGGCTGATTTAGGATCTTTAGAACCTATCGATAAAATAGTTGATGAGGCTTTAAACACCTTTGGCAGGATAGATATATTAGTTAATAATGCGGGTATTATCCGCAGAGAAGATTCAATTAACTTCACGGAAAAAGACTGGGATGATGTGCTTAACGTTAATTTAAAATCCTTATTTTTTCTATCGCAAAAAGTCGGACAGCAATTTATCAAACAAGGACATGGTGGTAAGATAATTAATATCGCTTCGATGTTGTCTTTTCAGGGCGGAATTCGGGTTCCTTCATATACGGCGAGTAAATCAGGTATTAAAGGACTAACCATGTTATTAGCAAATGAATGGGCTAAATATAATATTAATGTCAACGCGATTGCTCCGGGATATATGGCTACGGATAATACGGAGCAACTGCAAAAAGATCAAAAACGGAGTGAAGAAATTTTAAACAGAATTCCTCAGGGAAGATGGGGAACACCGGAGGATTTGGCCGGTGCTGTCGTCTTTTTAGCAAGCGATGCTTCCAACTATGTTAATGGTTATACGATAGCCGTTGACGGAGGATGGCTGGCAAGATAATGTGATTTAGAATCAATTTCAACAATTGATTCTTTTTTTATCTTTAATCGACAACACATGACAATATTTTACCGACAGATATGTTAATATTTTGGTAAGGTGATAAAAATCATCTTAAAATTTAAAATAAATGGAGGATTGGTATGAGAAGGTTTTTTGTTGTTATGCTGTTGTTTTTTGGTATTTACTTTGTTTTTGGTATAACTAGTACTAAGGCTTGTTTTGTTGGCCCTGATGGCGAATGTGTTTATCCGGATAATGAGGGAGGAAGTTTTGCAACCGCGACAAAACTAAACTTAGATAGCTCAAAAAAAGCGTATGTAAGTTTTAGTAATGACGTGGACTACTTTAAGTACACGGTTTCTTACACTAACTGGATTAAATTAAGTGTCACAGGAATCTCAACTATAATCAGAGTATATAACCAAGATTCATTAACAACACCGATAAAAACTTTTTACGGAAATAGTGGAGATTTTGACATTTATGCAAACAAGGGAGAGACATATTATTTTAAAGTCTCGGCAGCGATTAGTGGAAGTATGGGAGAATATTATATGAATCTAAAGGATGATTGTCAATGTAATAATGATCCGCTTATTTATACAATTCCAAATTCACACGGATATTTACCATATTATAGTGGAACAAAGACAATAAGGGTTTTTATTGCTGATACCGAGTATAGACAGTTGATTCTACAGGCTATGGGTATTTGGAATTCTGCCGGTGAATGGCAATTTGTTGAAACGACAAGTTCGAATTTTGATATAAAAGTTACTAACGATGAGGATACACATTATGCAGAATATCGACCATATGTATTTATTGAAGATATCATAAGTGGATATGACTTGATAATGCGAGCATATATAGAATATAATCCTTCCTTATTTAGTAATATGAATGATAGTGAAAGATTGGATACACTAGTTCATGAATTTGGGCATGCCTTAGGTCTTTATGAGATGAATCGTGAAGATGACTACTTTTACAATGGGGGATACTTTACTAATGTTATGACCCAAGATGTAGATGAATTTCATTATTTAGGTAAATGCGATCTTGCAACTTATCATTATTTAGAAGAAAACATATATTAGCAGTTAAAGAAATGGTGTGGCTTTCCACACCATTTTTATTAAATAGTAAAATATATAAATCTTTAACAAAGTTATCATTATACAAATTAACTCATATAATATTAGGAAGATGATAGTTGGGAGGGGTATTGTGGAGATTGATAAGCGGATAATCGAACTTAAAGAGCTGATCTATCGGAAACATTCCTTAGAAAAAAAATTAGCCGATATTAATGATTTATATTTTTATTTAAAGGATAAATTACGTAGTTTAGTATATAAATTAGAGGATATGGACATCAGTATTAAAGAACTGGATAAAAAATCGATTATTTATTTATGGTATGAGATATTTACCTCAAAAGGGAAAAAGGTAACAAAGATCGAGCATGAATATAAGATATATAGTAATTTATCTGATTTTATTCACCCGGAAATAATTGAATTAAGAAATAAAATTGATAATATCGCAGAATATGAAAAGGAATATAAACAACTAATGGAAGAAAAGGCTAAGTTATCGGTGGAAAGTGAAAAAGAAAGTGATGATAGATTACTTAAATTAATCGATGAAACAGTGAAATATAAAAATCGGATTCGTGATTTAAACGAAGCGATAAATGCCGGTAATTTTTTAAACAGCTCTTTTAAACATTTGGTTGATCTTTTGAATCAGACAAAGGATTGGGATTCCTTTGATATATTTGGCAGGGGTTTATTTTTAAGCTTGACAAAAACCACCGTATTTAAAAGTACGGATGATAAGATTAAGAAGCTTCATTATTTAGCGAATAAATTTACCAGAGAACTAAAAGCGATTAATTTTTATATGGATTTGGGAATTGATGCTGGTGACATTCTTAAATATGTCGATTATTTTGAAAACCAGTTATATGATGATATAAAGGATAAGGATACTATCGTTAATACGATCAGTCAGATTAAGGACGCGTATGAAGTGATTAATAAAACGATAGAACATTTAAAAAGTAGCAAAGAAAAATACCTGAAGCAATTAATTCAGATAGAGAGGGAAAAAGACAGCATTAAACAAGGTAAATGATTAGCATAATAAAATAAACACTTTTCAATGCGAAAGGTGTTTTTTTACATATATTAATATTGGGTGGTGAAAATATGCGAGTTAATTTGGTTTTGGAAGGTGGGGGAGTATTAGGAATTAGTTTTGTCGGAGCTTATCAGGCTTTAAAGGATAATGGTTTTGAAGTTGTACGCTGCGCGGGAACAAGCGCCGGGTCTATTATTTCGAGTTTAATTATTGCCGGATATAAACCGGAAGAATTAACGGAAATATTAAAACAGACGGATTTTAAACAATTTTTAAAAAAGACGAACCTCAGCAGAGTGTTTTTATTAGGCAAAGTTTTATCTTTATTAATTAACGAAGGGAGTTACAACAGCAGCTGCATCGAGTCATGGATGGAAAAATTACTGTCTGATAAAGGGATATCTACCTTTGACGATATTATGATTGATAATGAGAGCCCTTTAAAGATAATTGCGGCTGATATAACCGACCGTAAAATGTTGATTCTTCCTGATGATTTAACTTATTACGGATATAATCCCAAGGATTTTAAAATTGCAAAGGCGGTAAGAATGAGTTGTACCATTCCTTTTTTTTACACGCCGGTATTGTTGAAAAAAGACGGGGTCACTCATTATATCGTCGATGGCGGATTATTAAGCACTTTTCCAATATGGATATTTGATGTCGATACTAAGCCTAATCGGCCCACTATCGGACTAAAAATTAAGGATAAGGATAGTCTTACTTCACTTGGTAAAAGGAGTTTTTTTGCTTATCTTCAAGATTTGATTACGGCATGTATTAATATGGATGAAATGACCTATGTGCGGAGAAAGGATTTGGTAAGGACGATTATTATCGATAATAAAAACCAATTAAAATCGACGGACTTTAAACTTAGTGATGAGGATATTGATACTTTATATGATTCAGGGTATCAGGCTGTCTCTCAATTTAAAAAAAGATGGAGCTATGTTGATTATATCAGCCGTTATATGATGTAAAAATCACTGTTAATACAGTGATTTTTCGATGTTAAGGCCAATTGGCTCCTGAATATGAATTTTATTTTGATACATTTTGTTGGTCTTATAATCCTCAATTTCCATAAACAGATGAATGACAGTTTGATTCAAGTCATAAGAAGCTATTTCTATATCATTAGCATGGGATTTTGTTCTAAGGTAAAGTGTGACCTGATAATTATCGTTAATGTTTTTAATAACGTCATCAAGTTCATCATAGTAGACGAAATTATCTTCGAGCTGTAAATATAAATCATCACTTATATCAATTATATCAGAATAGAGAATAATCCCATCTTCATTTATCGCATAGTTTTTTGGTTGCGTATAAAAAGCGACAATATTCAACAATCCCTTAAAAGTCATTATATCAGCACTTTTTGTCAGTAGATTCTTTTCCTTAGAATTAATGAAAATATTGGCGATTGTTGTGTTTTCAAGGTAATGAAGTGACAAATTATCCGTTAATTTGACATCTAATTCATATATTCGATTCATTTAAGCACTCCCTCGTAATTTAGTCGTTGTTTATATTATTTATGAAATTTCAATTTATATTTATATTATTCACTATTTTTCTTTATTTCTGCAGGAATTTATTGTATAATGTATTTGTAGTGAAGAATTTAGGAGGAGGATTCATTATGAAGAAAATATTATTTTTAATCATTTTCTTCTTAGGATTTGCTTTTGTAGGTCAAATTACCGCAAACGCTAAATCAAATAATTATACCAAAGCAGTATATATCGCCGAAAAAGCTAACAGAGAAATCGATTTTGAAATTCATAAAGCAATCTTAAAGGAAGAAATGATAAGAGATCATCCAAACTATGAAGCAAAGTTGGATATTATTATTGAAGTCTTAATTAAGAAGACAGAAAGAATTTCTGCTAAAGCACAAATGAGAATTGAGAGATTAGGATTTGAAGCAGAATGTGAGTACAAATTAGTAATAATTGGTGGAAGAGAAGTTTACGTAGATCCGTTAAGGGTTCATCGCTGGTAAATAGTAGTAATAAAAAATGACTAGAAATAGTCATTTTTTATTTTACTTATTATTTTTGTTCCTTGTAACTTGACAAAATATTTAGAATAATTAATTATACCGTTAAAAATGATGAAAATTGTCATAAAATGATGAGGTAGATATAATGAGTAAGAAAGGGATGTCAATTTGTAAAAAAGGCTATTCAATAGATAAAGTTACCTTAGCTAGTTCTGAATTAAAACTTCTAGCTTCTTTTGACGGTGTTGAAGTTATGCATCAGGAGTTGGATGCAAATATCACTTTTGACGTTTATCCGGCCGAGGAAGGAATGAAAATTTTAGAATTTTTTTACCTTCTGGATGGGGAAATTAAGTGTATTGTGTCTGATGAAAATATCGATGTACTTACTCCGGGAGATTATTTCTATGCGACTAATTTAAAAGAACATTATGTTTTCAAGACTCTAACAAATGTAAAATTATTATACATTTCCTCACAGCCATTATTTTATTATATCGGTGAGGCATTAATTAAACTCCATAAAATAAATGAACAAATCGAACGTAAGGACAATTATACCCGTGGTCATAGTGAACGAGTTCAGGATTATGCGATGAAAATTGCCTTAGAATTGGAGCTTGAACGTGATAAGCTGGCTAAACTGGCAATTGCGGCCTTATTCCACGATTTGGGTAAAATCTATATCGAAGATTATATTTTAAATAAACCGGATAAATTAACCGATAATGAATATTAAAAAATAAAAATGCATCCCGTTCGCAGCGCTCAATATGTTAACGAAATAAAATATATCGATGTGGGTGATATCGTGTTACAGCATCACGAAAGAATTGATGGTTCCGGTTATCCATACGGATTAAAAGGTGATGAGATTTGTATTGAAGCAAAAATCATCGCCGTAGCCGATACATATGATGCCATGACATCGGACAGACCTTATCGGAAAGCTTTACTACCTAAAGAAGCCCTGGAGGAAATTTCCAGACTTTCAGGCAAAGCTTATGATCAGGATGTAGTCAAGGCTTTGGTGAAGGCTTTGAAAAAGGATAAAATAATTTAACGCTTCAAGTTATCTGAAGCGTTTTTTTAAACAAAAATATAAAATATAATAAAATAATAAAATACTAGTACCGGCAATTAAACCAATTCCTTGTCCCTTTACAAATGGCATGCTGATGATTATAAAGGCTAAGGCAAAAATGCTAAAAAAGGATGTGAATGGATATAAAGGCAGCTGGCAATTTCCTTTTGGTGGGCAACCGAAATGTTTTCGATATTTAATATGACTTAGAACGATGATCAAATAAGTAAATAAAAAGATTAAACCGCCGGAGCTTACCAGAAAGACATATACTTGCTCGGGTAAAAAAAAGGATAAGCTAAAAGCTGATAACATTGCCAAACCGGAGAAGATAATGCTCCGATAGGGAATATCGCCTTTGTCCTTAAGGAATTTGAAGGCATAACCGCTGTCAGCCAAAGAACGTAATGTCCTGGCCAAACCAAACGTGGCCGCTAACATCGTTGAAAGGATCGCGGTTATCATGATAAGATTTATTCCCTTTCCGGCCCATGATATATTATGATGTAAGAGTGCCAAAACAAAGGGGCTATCGGAGCTCGTTAATTCATCAGTTTTTATTAAAGGCAATAATACAAGTGTTGATAAGGTATAAAACACCACTAAAACGATCATGGTTAACCGGATTGCCCGAGGAATTGATTTATGCGGATTAGCTGTTTCCGATGCCGCCAGTCCGATAATTTCAAAACCGGCATAGGAAAATATAACAAAGACCATACTTCCGAATAAGCCTTTAATTCCGTTAGGGAAATATGTCAGTTCATTAAACTTTAAAGTATCTTCATTCTTATCAAATATTAAGTACGCAGCAATCACGATAAAAGCGACAATTGCCATTAGTTTTATGAAAGAAAGACTGCTTTCCAGCTTGCTCAATTTATCCGTTCCCAGTAAGTTGATAAAAATAATGATGATGATAATAACTGTACCTAAAATCGGTATGGACATCTGTGGGAGCCAAAGCTTGATAAATGTCGATACTGCGACTGCCTCACTGCTCATAGCCAGTACCAAAGCAGTCCAATATGCCCAGCCGATTGTAAATCCCATGCTTTTTCCAAGCTCTCTTTCGGCGTAAATTCTAAAAGAACCCGGGCTGGGATTAGCGACGGTCATTTCCGATAACGAAAACAAAATAATATAAATTAGTATACCGCCAAAGATATATGCCAGTATGACGCTTGGTCCGGCATTTCTTATTGCCAGACCCGAACCAAGAAAAAAGGACCCGCCGATTACCGTGCCTAATGCCATCATCGTAAGACTTAGGACGGATAAACCGTTCTCTTGTTTTTTCATATTATCACCTTTAAACGATTTTATTTTTATTATTTTACAAAGAATAAATAATATGAGATAACTTTTAATTTTGAGGTGTTCTATGAAAAAAATAATTTTGTATTTTGTCCTCGCTTTATCAAGCTGTAAAGCAATTGGTAATTCACAAGATATTATCCGTCTAAATGAAACGAAAACATATAAAACCTCATTGGTTGCCGTGGGTGATAATCTGATTCACCATTCGATTTATAAATCAGGAGAGAATAATGGGGGATATGATTTTAAGCCGATATATGATAAAATGAAACCGTATATAAAAAAGCATGATCTGGCCTTTGTTAATCAGGAAACAATTCTGGGCGGAACCGAAATCGGCTTATCAACATACCCGCGTTTCAACAGTCCGTATGAAATTGGTGATGCATTAGTCGATGCGGGATTTAATTTAATTTCTTTAGCGAATAATCATACCTTGGACAGAGGTGAACAAGCCATAAATAATTCATTGGCTTATTGGCAAAAGCAACCTGTGGTCTATTCCGGAAGTGAATTAAGCGATTGTTCAAATATAAAGGTATTTACGAAAAATAACATTAAGTTTGCTTTTGTCGCATATACCTATGGAACAAACGGTATTCCGATCCCGGAAAATAAGGATTATTTAGTAAATTTATTTACTTATGAAAAAGCAAAAAGGGATATTGAAAAGGTAAGAAATAATGTTGATGTGATAATCGTATCCATGCATTGGGGTGATGAGTATTATGAGACTCCTAGTGATGAGCAGCTTGAGCAGGCTAATTATTTGGCAGAATTGGGTGTTGATATCATATTGGGTCATCACCCTCATGTCATTCAACCCATTGATATAATCGAAAATAACGGGCATAAAACATTTGTGGCGTACTCCTTGGGTAATTTCTTATCGGATCAATTAGGTATCGACCGGTTAATCGGCATGGCTTTCTCCTTGGATATCGTTAAGACCGTTGAGAATGAACACGCGAGTATTTCACTTCAAAATCCAAGGGCTAAACTATTTTATACGTATAAAAATCAGGACAATAAATTTAAAAATATCTTTTTTAATGAGTTAAATAATGATATCTTAAATAATTACAAGGATTTATTTTTTGGTAAAAAGGAACTAATTCAGGCTTATCGTAAGGATATAGCCGTATCATAGGATAAAATCGCTTATAATCTAAGCGATTTTTTAAAGGATGTGTTATGATGATCGATATTTGTTTACTAGGCTGCGGTGGCAGCATGCCAATTTCTTCGCGTTTTCTTTCGGCTGTATTAATCAGATACAATGGAAAGATGTGTCTCATTGATTGCGGGGAAAATACGCAGGTGGCATTGAAATTATTGGGTTGGGGATTAAAACATATTGATGTTATTTGTTTAACGCATTATCATGGTGATCATTTATTCGGTTTACCCGGTTTATTATCAACGATAAGTAACAGTGAACGTACGGAGCCTGTGACCATTATTGGTCCGAAAGGATTATCTTCGATAATAACCGGAATAAGATCTATTTTACCCTATCTGCCCTATGAATTAAAGCTCTGTGAAAATCCTTCAAGCTTAGAATTTAACAATATGACGATAAGCACCTTATCGTTAAATCATACTTCCCCATGTTTAGGATATGGGTTTGAAATAAAAAGAAGTCCGCGATTCGATGTGTTAAAGGCGGAATCTAACAATGTTCCTAAAAAAATATGGAATTTACTGCAAAAAGGCGGGAGTGTAAATATTGACGGTGTGTTATATACTCCGGAAATGATTTTAGGTCAGGAAAGACGGGGAATAAAGCTGAGCATAATTACCGATACCAGACCCATTCCGACAATTCCCGAATTTATTAAGGACAGTAATTTATTTATCTGTGAGGGAATGTATGGTGATGATGCCGACATTGAAAAAGCCCAAAACAATAAACATATGACCTTCCGTGAAGCGGCTCTATTAGCTAAAGCGGGTAATGTCTCCGAAATGATTCTCACGCATTTTTCACCTTCAATGGCCGATCCTGCTTTATACTTAAATAATGCGTTAGAGGTCTTTCCCAACACCCATCTTGGAACTGACGGATTGGTAAGAATGTTGAAATTTGGAGGTAAGGAAATTGAAAAATAGATTAATCGATTTGACACAGACAATTGATAATAAAGATTTGGTTTTTCCGGGAGATACTCCCGTAGTTTTACAACAGGTTAAAACACTTGAAAAAGATAGCTATAATTATTTTGTTTTAAGAGCGGGACTTCATGCGGGAACGCATATTGATACGCCGATGCATTTAACGCAAAATAATCATACCATAGATGATTATCCGTTAGAAACTTTCATTGGTAACGGGGTAGTGCTTAATGCATACGAAAGTAGCATCGTCGGATACAAAAATGAATATGAACGACTAATAACGGAAAATGATATTGTGTTAATTTGTACCGGATACAGTAAGTATTATAATACGCCTAAATATTACGAATCCTATCCGATTCTATCCGAAGAATTAGTGGCTTTTTTAATCAGTAAAAAAGTAAAAATAATCGGTATTGATACGCCTTCACCCGATTATTTTCCCTTTTTAGTCCATAAACAATTATTTAGGAATAATATTTTGCTAATTGAAAATCTGACTAATTTACATTCCTTACTTGATGTTACTAACTTTGAGGTAATTTGTTTTCCTTTAAAAATCAAGGCGGATTCTTCTTTAGTCAGGGTGGTGGCGATGATAAAATAAAAACTTCTCAAGGTTTTGAGAAGTTTTTTCCTTATTCAATCTGACTTTTCTTTATCTTTCCTAAATCCGTTTCCTTTTCATCAACCACAATATAATAATTTTCGTTAATCGTATATTCGGCAATGTTGCAGCAATGGTCACCAATTCGTTCTAAATTGGATAATAATTCAATAAACATGATTCCCATTTCGGATACGCATATACCTTCGTTCACCCTTAATGTATGACGTTTACGGTAGGTCTTTTCCTTGTTATCCACATTATTTTCAATATCAATTACTTCCTTAGCCAATTTTTTATCGTCCTTGTCGATGATGATAATACATTTTTTCAGCATATTTAATACGGTATTAAACATATCATCCAGGTCAACCCAGGCATCACTAGTTAAAGTACCCTTATTTTCGGTGATATATTGAAAGACTTCAAGCAGATTTTCACAGTGATCGCCAATCCTTTCTAAATCGCGGATGGTGTCAATATATTTTGACAGTTGATATGAGTGTAATTCATCAACGGACGAGGTTATTTTTACTAAGTGCTCATGAATATTTCTGTCAAGTGTATTGATGATTGTTTCTAAGGTCATAGCTTTTTCGAATAGTTTTTCACTTGGATCATGTAAATAATTGATTGTATCCGTCATCATGTTTTTGACGATATTAGCCATATGCACAATTACTTTTTTCGTACTTTCCAAGGCTAATACCGGAGAATTCTTGATTAATTCCTCATTGAAGACGTCTTCATTAAAGCCTTCATCCAAATCATCCTTTCCGGGGATAATCTTTTTAATTAACCAGTTAATCTGTTTGATAAGCCATACTAGTAATAGAGTATTAACTAAATTAAAGATAAAGTGGGCATAAGCAATTGCGATTTTATTTGATCCGTCGGTTATATCTTGTAAATAGAGTATAAGGTTCGTAAAAGGAACCAAAAGAATTATAAACAATAATGCCCCAAATACATTAAATAGGACATGGAAAGCCGAAGCTCTTTTAGCCGCAATTGAACCTCCGATAGCCGCTATTATAGCGGTTATCGTCGTACCGATATTATTACCGAAAAGAATCGGCATAGCCCCGAGGATGGTCAATTCACCCGTATCGACAATACTTTGGACAATACCGGTGGTTGCGGAAGATGATTGGACGATCGCCGTTACGACAATACCCGTTAATAATCCAAACCATGGATGATCCTCAAAACTGATTAAAATATTTTTTACCTCGGCAGATTCTTTTATCACATTTTTTAGACCGTTTCCCATTAAGTCCATTCCGTAAAACAGAAGACCAAAGCCTAAAAAAACTTTACCAATAAGTGAGGCTTTTTTATTTTTGATAAAAAAGATCAAGATCGCGCCAATACCGATAAATAACAATGAATAATCACTGATAGCGGGAAAACTGAATAAAAACGCCGTGGTGGTTGTTCCGATATTGGCACCCATGATAATCCCGATAGCCTGTGGCATCGTCATTAGGCCGGCACGAATGAGACTAATAGACAAAGCCGTTGTTGCGGACGAAGATTGAATAATAGCTGTTACGAGTATTCCGATTAAAATACCGATAAAAACATTATTCGTGATTTTTTCGATGATCTTTTTTAATTTATTTCCCGCAAGAGCCTGTAAGGCATCTCCCATTAAATTAATTCCGTAAAGAAAAATGCCCAATCCTCCTATTAGCCCTAATAAGATACCTATTATATCCGTCATCTGTTTTACCTCCGTTATTTTACTATGAATAGTATGGATTAAGACAATTAATAATATAAGGTTATTTATCCTAATAGTTTATTTATGTAGTTAAGCGCATTTAAATAAGTTATTCCGTCAACTTCTTCATCAGAAAAACCATGTGTTTTTAAGGCTTCCATAATTTCCGCCGATTCATCGGCACTTCTTAAATCCGTTAAATTGGAGCCGTTTAAATAATCCATAAAGTCAAAGCCTAAAGCAATGTTATTGGTTAACCCTCTTTGTTTTAGATAAACGATATGCTTCATCATTTCCTTTACAGTTGGTTCATCGGGATTAACAAAAGCCTTTACCGCGGTAATACCAATAATTCCGCCTTTGGATGTGATATTGCTGATTTGTGCAAAATCAAGGTTTCTTCTGTGCGGGCAGAGCTCATAGACATTTGAATGGGAGGCGATTACCGGTTTTGTCGATATTTCCAAAATATCGCTCACGGTTTTTTTATTGGCATGGCTTACATCGACAATCATCTTGTAGGTATTCATAAATCTTATTACATCTTTTCCTAATTCCGTTAAACCGCGATCCTTATCACCGCTTACCCCCGTGGCAAAGTGGTTTTCTTCATTCCATGTTAACATGGCATGGCGAAAACCGAGGATATATAATTTCTTTAAGTGGTTGACGTCGGTAACGGGTTGAAGACTTTCAAATCCCAAGATTACGTTTAGTTTATGTTCGAGGTAATCATTTTTTTCCTTGACCACATGGATATAGTCTTTAGCATCTTCTAGTTCTGCCATTATATAATCTATTGCCTGATTAAATTCACATAACGGTTTATCAATATCAGTGTAGTAGCACCAAATCCCACCCATGAAATTGCCTTTTTCCAGTTGTCTCAGATGGTGGTCTTTAATAATATTCTTTTTATTTTCTTGGCGTTTTTTCACGACATCATATAAAATATCGGAATGCATATCAAAAAACATCATCATCATCTCCTTAAACTATTATACCGCTTTTTAAATAAATATACAATTTATGGAAATTGCGTTAAACTGACGAAATATGATATAATCTTAACAGAAAAGAGGGATAAAATGGAAATCCGTGTCGATTTTGATTTGGTTTTAATCGCTATTTTTATGACTATTTTTATTACCGGATATATACGTGGTGGTGGAATCGAGCTTCTTCGTGTTTTAAAAGTGATCATCCCTTTTTTTGTGCTGTATTTTTACGGAGATG
>JAWLBU010000018.1:0-44881 GCA_041687555.1 Haloplasmataceae bacterium
AAAAGCCCAATTTGGAAATTGAGCTTTTTATCTTGTATGGGCAATTCTGCTTGCTGCTGCTGCGGCAATGGCACCGATGATATCATCCAAAAAGGTATTGCATTTACCTTCTTCTTTACCCTGTTTATCTATTTCACCGATGATGCCGAATTTAATTTTATCGACATAACCGAAATTGGTCAAACCGATTGAACCATAAATATTGACGATAGAATAAGCGATAACTTCATCAATTCCATATAATGAATAGTCATTAAGTAAAATTGAACGCAGAGGTTCATCAATTAATCCTTTTTCGGCTAATTTATCTAATTCAATACCGGTTAAGACGGTATTTATAACCTCTCTTTTATTTAAAACATAATTTACACTGTCTACACATTCATCGATTGATAAATTATCGTAGTATCTATATTGTAACTCATAGGTAATTTTTGCGATATCTAATATGTTTACCCCTCTTTCTTCTAAAAGAGCAACAGCATGTTTTTTTAATACTTCATAGTTTAGTTCCATAATTTCACCTCTCCTAACCAAAAAAATGGTGGATTATCATTATATCACATCTATTGAAATAATCAACAAGAATTTTAATAATTTTTATAATATCAGGATAATGATAATATATGACAGTTTTGCGCAAAAGATTTGTTTTTAATCCAAATGCGCACAAATATATTACAATTTCTGATGACTGATATTGAATATTCTGCCTTTTTAGTGTAATATTAGAATGTTATAAAGGACTATATGTGAAAATGAAAAGGAGAGTATATGAAATATTTACAAGAGAATAAAAAGAGATTGATCATAACATTATTTAGCATTGCAACGCTACTACTGGCAATACGTCTCATCTTTTTTTTGCAGGACGGGACAAGTGACCTAGTCGAAAGTATTCTGATATATCTAATTGTGTTGTTGAGTATCGGTATCAGTTTGTTAATCATTTTTCCGGTGAAAATGTCATTAAAGGAATATTGGAATAAATATCGTGATATTTTTATTCTTTCCATCTATATCTTTTATACGGAAGTCTTGTTTATCATAGATAATAAATTGGAGTTTTCATCAATCACGATTTTTGCGATCTTTTTCATGCTGAGTATCGTGGGAATAATTTGTTTATTATTACCGAAAAAAGTTAAATTCGGTTTTATGATATTTATCTGTTCATATTTAACCATTTATTTAGTTTCCCAGGATGTATACTATGATATTTTCAGTGATTTTTTTTCTTATAAAGAAATCGTTGCTTTAGGCGCGGGTCTAGAATTTGCCGGGGGGGTTCTTCATTTCCGCGTTGTTCATGCATTAATTACCCTAGCCGGTGCGACCGCAATTATCTTGCTTTCATTGTATAAAACGGATAATCAGGTAAAATTGACAAAAAATATGCGTAAATTACTCTATATTCCGCTTCTGTTCTTTGTTTTGGTTAACCTAAACGCTGAATATCCGGTCAAATCCGCCCGATTATATTTATCTGATCATTATTTATACTACAGTAAATATACCAACACTAAATTTATTGCCAGATTTGGCTCGATAAACTATTCCGTAAGAGATTTTTTTGACTCTGTTATTCCTAAACGGGTCAATAAAAAAGATATTAAGGATATCGATGAATTCTTTGAAAATAACCCTAAGGTTCACATTGATAATGAATATTCAGGCATTTTTAAGGATAAAAACTTAATATTTATTGCCGCTGAATCATTTGATGATATTGCTTTAAATGAAGTGCTGACACCAAATCTCTTAAGATTAAAAAATGAAGGCTTATATTTTTCCAATAATTTCGTACCCGTCTATCCTAGAACGACCTGTGACAGTGAATTCATTTTTAATACCGGTCTTATTCCGTCTATAACGGACGGACCTACCTGTTATATGTTTAATGAAAATTCCTATCCCGACCACTCCCTGGCCAGTCTATTTATTGAAAAAGGTTATAAAGCCGATGCCTTTCACAGTAATGAAAAAGAGTTTTATACGCGATATAAAGTATATAAGGGCTTGGGCTTTGAAAATTTCTACGGCCAACATGAAATAGGTTTAACAAATCATGATAAACGTTATGATTCAAGGTTTTTTGAAAAGGCTCAGGATTTGATTATTAAAGAAGACGGTAAATTTTTCAGTTTTATCACGACGTTAAGCGGACACAGTCCGTATAACAGTGATCATCTGGCCGGTAAAGAACATTATGAAGAAGTTGAAAGAGTGTTGGGTGAGGACATCCCTGAAGAAGTAAAATATTATATTGCGACGCAAAGAGAAGTAGATTTATTTGTTGGTAAGATATTTGAAGATTTAACAGAAAAAGGTTTATTGGATGACACGGTAATTGTCTTTACCGGCGATCATTATCCATATACCATGGAAACCAATACTTACGAAGAATATACACATGTTTATGATGAATATTTAAAAAATAAAACACCATTGTTTATCTGGGCTAACAATATTGAACATAAAGAAATTCAAAAATTATCATCGTCATTTGATATTTTACCGACAATCGGCAACCTTTTTGCTTTAGATATCGATTATACATATTACTTTGGTAATGATGTCTTTAATGACGATTATGAACCGATTGTGATTTATAAAGATTATTCGTGGTATGACGGTGAAAACTATGTGGCCGATGCTAAAAAACGCACCGGTACCGGTGATGATGAATACATCCAAAAACGCTCTGATAAAGTATATGAATACTTTGATATATCAATAAAGATTTTAAGAACTGATTACTTTAAATATAAAAAATAATACAACAAAAAAATGCTTTTATTTAAGCATTTTTTTATTTGACATATTCATATTTAAATAGTAAGGTAAGTCTGTTAAGAATAGGGGATACGACAAAATATGACAATAATTATCTTTCACCTAGATGAGAGGATATCAAACGACCACTATTATACATTGACAGGGATGAACATCTATATCGCCCTCCATTTCAGAGCGATAGAGACAGAATTATTTATTCAAGAGTTTTTAGTAGATTATATAACAAAATGCAAATATTTTTAGCGGGCGATAATGATTATGTTCGAAATAGATTGACGCATAGTATTGAGGTCGCTCAAATCGGCAAAATTGTTTTTAGCTGAAGCAATAGCTTAGGGCGTGATATCGCATCAATGACGGATTATTATTGTATTAAAGATATACTTCGGACTTCTCAGACATATTGATTAGATGAAAAATTAAAAAGAGTTGAATTAACAACTCTTTTTTTATGCAAAATTTAATATGCAAAGTTTCCGTCCTTAAATACGGTTATTTCTTTACCGTCATGGGTTATACCGGTTATCTGCAAATCACTCGTACCAAACATAAAGTCTTCATGAACTATTGAATAATTTACGCCATGTTTTTCCAGTTCTTCTTCCGACATCTTTTCACCGTTTTCCAAACATGATGGGTATGCTCTGCCGATAGCTAAATGGCATGAAGCATTTTCATCATATAATGTGTTGAAGAAAAGGATGTTGGATTTGGATATTGGTGAATCATACGGAACTAATGCAACCTCACCTAAATAATGTGAGCCTTCATCGGATTCGATTAATTCCTTAAGCGTATCCAGCCCTTTTTTGGCGGTATAATCGATAATACGGCCATCTTTAAATGTGATGGTAAAATCTTCAATTAATTTACCGTTAAAATTAAGGGGTTTGGAACTGTGAACCACTCCGTTGACACCGGTCTTTTTAGGTAAGGAAAATACCTCTTCGGTTGGCATATTGGCTATGAATTCGATACCGTCCTGTGACATTTCCGATCCGCCAAGCCATTTATGACCTTCCGGCAATTCAATTTCCAGATTAGTTCCAAGGCTATTTGTGAATTTTAGTAATCTGAAGTTTGCGTTATTTAAGAAATTCATGCTCTTCTTTAAGTTATTTTTATGCTCTTCCCAAGCTTTAACCGGGTCATCGCTAGTAACACGATTTACTTTAAAGATTGCATTCCAAAGTAATTCAACTGCTTCCTCATCATTCTTAGCTTTTGGGAACACACTTTTTGCCCATGATACAGTAGGAATGGAAGCTATGCACCAGACATTTTTGTTGGTCATCATCCGGTCCCGGTATTCTTTATTTGCGGCGCTGGCAACCTTTTGGAAACGAATCATTTTAGCCGGATCAACTTCCTTCATTAGTTCAGGATCTTCAGCATAAATGGTAAGAAATGCGGCACCTTTGCGGGCATATGAAATATTGAATTCTTTCATCCAATCAGGAAACTCATCAAAAACATCGTCGGAAGCATGTAAATACTTCATTTTGGTGGATAACTCATCATTCCAATGCATTACTACTTCTCTTGCACCTTCATCATATGCCACTTGAGCAGCCATACGAGCAAATTCAGCACAATCTATGGGTGTTCTGATAATAAGTGTTTGACCTTTTTGAATATTGATTCCCATTTTAATTATTAGACGAGCATATTTTTCCAACATTTTTTTATCCATAGAAAAACTCCTTTCATATCATCGTATATAGTATAGCATATATTTCCATTAAAAATAAAAAAATTAGTTAAAACTATTGACAAAATAAAAACGGTGTAATATATTATAAATGTAGTTGTTAGCACTCATTAACAGTGAGTGCTAACAGAATAAAATATAAGGAGGAATATTATGTTCTTTTTATCACCATTTAATAATAATTTAATGAAAACAAACAAGAATTTTTATGACATGGTAGAGGATTTCTTTGATGGAGTTTTTCCACGCAGTACATTTAAAATTGATGTAAAGGAAGATGACAAAGCTTATTATTTTGATGCCGAATTACCTGGAGTAAAGAAGGAAGAAATAAAATTAGAATATAAAGATGACCATCTTATCATCGCAGTTCATAGAGAAAATAAGATTGATGAAGAAAAGGATAATTACATTCGCAGAGAAAGAAGCATGGCATCAATGCAAAGAAGCTTCTATCTTGAAAATGTGATTGATGAAAATATCGAAGCAAAATTAGAAGACGGAATCTTAAAGATTATGGTTCCTAAAAAAGAAGTAGTATCAAATATTCGACAAATAGAAGTAAAATAATCATTTTTCACAGGGATTCAGATTCGAATCCCTTTTTCTTATATATTTAAAAATTATGCATATACTAAGTGTTAGGAGTTGAGTATTTTGTTTATTGGAAAAAAATTTGGTGAATTAACGGTAATTGAAAGTGCAGGTGACAGACGCATATCAAACGTAAGTAAATATGACACACCCCATTATTTATGTAAGTGCAGTTGCGGAGGACAAATCATCGTGAGTGAACCTAGTCTTGAATATAATATCGTACGAGATTGCGGATGTAACAAATACAGAAAGAAAGTAATAAAATGAACTATTAGTTACTTTTTTATTGACATTGGGACCTAAAAATGATAAGTTTAAAATGAATAAATGAATTGATAAAGGCAAACCAGTTCGAAAGTCTGGGACGCAAAGCCATGAATCTAAAATATTAATTATTATGATTGTCAGGTTGCCAATTGTTTATTTACTACATCATAAATTAAATAGGTTCATGATATAGTGAGTGACAAGGCAGCAAAATATTGTTGCTTTTTGTTTTGTATAAATGGGGTGATTATATGAAAACTAATAAAATCAATTTGTACAGAAAATTAGAGAGAAGATTTACAGTATTTAGGTGGCTTTTAATATTGATTGTGGCTCCGGTGACTTTATCATTCAGTGATTATCGGAAAAATCAATTAGGTTATCTTATAGTTATGATTTTTTGCGCTATATATAATCTATGTCTTACTTATATCACTTACGGAAAAAATGAAAGATTAATGAAATTGCTGAAATATACTTTTTATCTTGATATACCCATGATCTCATTTATTTTATATGTCCGCGGAGGTCTTAGATCAGATATCTTTTTACTTTATTTTTTGATTATTCTGTATAATGGTGCCAAATATGGTTATAGCGGTACTTTTGGCAGTTTGGGACAATGTCTTTTCTATTTTACCATTGCTTCCTTATTAGCCACTCCAATAGATGAAATGGATTGGAATCGTTATATTATCAGAGTAATTTATTTAATAATTCTGTCCGTAGTTATGTATGAGGTAAACAGACAAATTACGGAAAGTCATTCAAAAGAAAGAAAAGCAAGGGAATTAGCTTACAGGGATCCGTTAACCAAATTACATAACCGGTTGCTGATGTCCGAGTATTTTGAAAAGTTACGTACGCAATATGAACAAACGGGACAGACTTTTTCAATTGTGTTATTAGATATCGATAATTTTAAACGCGTAAATGATACTAGGGGACATGCTTTTGGCGACAGAGTTTTACAGGCTTTTGCATATTTGGTTGCCGAATGTATATCGAACGATGATTTTCTGTGTCGCTTCGGTGGAGAAGAATTTTTGGTATTCTTTGCGAATACTGACAGATCTAACATTTTTGAAAAGGTTGATATGATTCGCAGAGAAGTTGAGGAGTATGACTTTTTCGGTGAAAATATCACTGTGAGTATCGGGATAAATATCTTTAAAAACAATTATACGATGATTGAAAATATCAGTTTGGCAGATGAGGCTATGTATGCCGTTAAGAATACAGGTAAAAATAAAGTATTAATGTATGAGGATTTAGCATTCTCATTAAATAGAATGTAAATGTAGTATATAATAATTTGTGGGAATTCTTTAAATTCCCTTTTATTTTGATAATTGATAGGAGTAGATATTAATGAAGAAAATACCCAGTTTTCAAGTAAACCATCTTAATTTGCAGAAAGGTGTGTATGTATCACGAAAGGATTATTTAAAAGGAACAGTTCTAACCACATTTGATATTAGGATGAAAAAACCGAATGTTGAACCTGTGATGAATACTGCCGAGGTACATACGATAGAACATTTGGGAGCTACATTTTTAAGGAACCATGAAAAAATCGCTAAGGATGTCATTTATTTTGGACCGATGGGATGTAGAACCGGATTTTATTTAATATTAAACGGAGATTTAACTTCGGATGATATTATCTGGTTAGTTAGGGATATGTTTGATTTTATCGTTAAATATGCCGGTGAGGTTCCGGGAGCAAGCCCAAGAGATTGTGGTAATTACCAGGATATGAATTTATCAATGGCGAAATATCTCGCAAAAGAATTTTTGAATTCAGAGTTAAGTTTTGTATATCCGGAATAAGATTTAGTATGGTATAATATAGATATATAAGAGAAAGTGGTGGATTAAGTGACAATTGATTTTAAAAAGACAGATAAAAATCTGTATTTACCTAAGGATAAACCGATGATTATTGATGTGCCGGAAATGCTTTTTATTATGATTGACGGTAAGGGTGATCCTAATAACAATCAATCTTATAATGAAGCGGTAGAAATATTATACGGACTCAGTTACACTATTAAAATGAGTATAAAAAAAGGAATTAATATACCCGGCTTTTATGATTATGTCGTACCACCACTTGAAGGTTTATGGTGGATTGAAGAAGGGGAATTTGACTTAAAATTCCGTGATAATTGGTTATGGACATCAATGATAAGACAGCCTGAATTTGTGACTCAGGATGTTTTTCAATGGGCAGTTGATAGTTTTCATAAGAAAAAACCTGATTTACAGGTGGAAAGAGCAAAGCTAAAAACTTTTTCCGAAGGTTTATGTGTACAGATGATGCATATAGGACTATATGCCGATGAACCTGTTACTTTGGAAATTATGAAAGAATTCATGTATTCCAATAACTTGGTTGATGAAACAGGAAATAAGAGAAAGCATCATGAAATTTATTTATCCGATCCAAATAAGACTGAACCTAATAGTCTTAAGACAGTTTTACGACATCCAGTTGTAAAAAAATAACAAAGGAGTGATGTTAATGAAGGTTTTGGCATTATTGGCACCGGGTTTTGAGGATTTGGAGGCTTTGGGTACGATAGCTTTATTACGTCGCGGTAATTTGGAAGTGGATATGTGTTCGGTGGATAATACTGAACATGTTGTTGGTAAATTTGGCATAAAAGTTAAAGCGGATGTAATAATCAACAAGATTAATACCTTTGAATATGATGCTTTATTTTTACCGGGTGGTATGCCGGGAGTAGATAATTTATTTAAAGTAAATAAGGTAAGTGAATTAGTAAGATACTTTGTCGGAAACAAAAAAATCCTGGCCTGTATCTGTGCCGCACCATCCGTTCCGGGACGATTGGGTTTATTGTCCAAAAGAAATTTTACTTGTTATCCGGGTGTGGAAAAGGTGGTTACCGACGGTATTTACCAAAACAAATCCGTTATCGTGGATGATTTTATTATTACCGCCAGAGCAGCGGGTAGTGTTTATGAGTTTGCTTATGAAATAATAAAAAAATTGACGGATGAGGACAATGCCAGAAGAGTATGGAAAGATATATATTATTGTAAACAAGATAATTGATTTAGGGTCTGGAGGTTGACTTTGGCATCCATTAAAGTTGGTGATGTAAATTTATATTATGAACTCCGAGGTAATATTGAGAGTAATGAAACACTTGTTTTTTTAAATGGTATCATGTCATCCGTGAGCAGTTGGAATAATCAATATCCCGTATTAAAAAAACACTTTAAAATATTATTATATAATTACAACACATCTTCGGAAATCCATACATATAAGGATCACGCTCATGATTTAAAGGCTTTGCTTGAACACTTGGAAATTAATAAAGTTCATCTGATTGGCGCGTCATTTGGCGGTGTGGTGGGTATGCAATTCACACTATTGTATCCTGATTATGTCAAAAGTTTATCGTTAATTGATACGATAAGCGAATTGGATGAGTTATTAAAAGCAACTGTCACTAATTGGAAAACGTTGTTGATAAATGAACCGTATGATTTTTATCATAAAATAATTCCGTCATTTTACAGTAATGATTTTATTGAAAACAATCAACTGTTTTTGGATAATAGTGCTAAATCATATGCGAAAATTCCCGAAGAATTTTTTGTTGAACAGATACATTTACTGGATACTTTTATCGAAAATACAAACTTAACGGAAGCTTTACCTAATATTCTTTGTCCTACTCTAATAATATGCGGTGAGGAGGATGTTCTCACGCCTAGGAAATTTTCCGATAGAATTGCGGAATTGATTAAAAACAACGAGTATGTTATTATTCCTAAATGTGGTCATGTTTCCCTTATTGAAAAACCATCCGTCATAAACAGTCTGTTGTTAGGCTTTATATCAAAAAATAATTAGAGATAAATTTCTCATGGGAATTTATCTCCTTTTTATTTTAAAATAAAAGAAAGCCAATCCGGCTTTCTTTTTCAAAGGAGAGTTTGATGTTATCGAAAATATATTATAAGCTTATTGTCAATTTTAGCATGTTTATTGGATGTGATTAAGTAGTGATTACCATCTTTATTGATTGAATAGTCTTTGTTTTCCTCTATTATTCTGTCCGTTTCTATTGATATTACGTCCTTACTTTGCGTTAATCTGAATTCAATATAATCACTATTTACATTAATAACTTCACAGGTAGCATGTTTTATTTTAATTCCCTGATAATTTACATTAACAGGCAGCATCACTCCATCTTTACCGTCAATAATACCGGCAAATAAAGTTTCGTCATTTTCCGATATTCTGATTTCTTTTTCAAATCCGTCAAGATTAAGGATATGGATAAATCTTTCCTTATCTTTATTAATTGTTGTCGTAATAAATAACCCGTGATATTGGCAATCACTGTCTATTCCTTTTACAGCGCCTAATCTTGATAATGACTTACCGATTATGTCAAAATCGGCTCTTAATTCGCATGCGTAAACTATAGCCTTTCCCTTGCCGACATTAGCTTCAAAACCGCATATTTCGTCATTATGATATACTCGATAAAGTGGGGTCACACTGGTTGATTCAAAGGTCTGGGCGTAGTATGAACGGATTTCACATTTATCTTTTAAATAGTTTTCCGGTACTACGGACATATAGAAACGATGTTTATTATATAATGTTTCCTTGACCGTAACGTTAAGAGCATCCGCCAAAACGGTACAAGGATTGCCTTCCATGTCATAAAGCGGTACTTCCCCGCAAAGTAAAACTCCACCGCCATTATTTAGAAAATCGGTTAATTTATGTTGGATAATTCCACTCATATAGCGCGCCGAGGCTAGGACAATAACTTTTGTTTTATTGATATCAATTTCTTTATTTTGAATATCAATTGCCCCGAACCGATAGTTTTGCAGGAGCATGATTTTGGCGACAATTTCCCAGGCGGCTCCGCAACGATTGGCTTCGATATTCCTAACTATCTCTTTCATAATTGTGCTGTTAGGATAATAGCTTTCGGTCATAAAATAATCCGGTATAAAACCAAATGCGATATTATCGTGTTCTTCTTCCATTGTTGCGAGTTTTTCGGCATTGGCGATTATTGTTTTGATCGAACGTTGCATTCTTGGAAATGTATAACTTAAGATACCTTCAGGATTTATTGGTGCCGCGTATCCGTGTCTTTCACCGGTTATCGCGATGCGGTCATTACCGTCATCTACTTTTTTATTAAGGCGGTAATTATATCCACCGGCCATTAAATAATAATTAATTAAGCGATTTCCTTGAGCTATACACATTCTCGCTTTAAAATCGGCTGCCGACACATCATAACGACTTCCCAGGTTATCGCCGAAATTACCGTCACCACAGTTGAATTCCACTGAAGATGTAGGCTGATTAGTTACGGCATCCATAAAACCGTTGATTAAATATAAGTCATGGAAATTCTGTATTGATAAATCACCGAAATAGATATCCGAACCCGACATTAAACCGTCTTCCTGATAGCTTTCATATAACTGGCTTATCCCGATTGGAAAAGTTTTTCCCCGACCTCCCGATGTACCATGGATATTAATCACAAAAGGAACATCCTTGACGCCATATTTTTCGGTCATATTCCTTAATTCCTTGACATATCTTTTGAAACGGTCTCGATTGTAATAGCCCAAATCCTGCATAAGATTAGCGGCATATGCTTCTTTAGGAGTTACGATGTATACTTTATATTCACCTAAACTATTAAAGGTAAACGGATAACGGTTCTTAAGAATTTCATCACTGTATTTTTCCTGCAACCACCCGGCAAAGTCCGTTAAGACATTATCGGTTAGATCAGGTGAATTACTGACCCATGAGAGCATACCGATTTCATTATCCAATTGAATGGCAATGATGTTTCCTCCGTTATCATATAATCGCGGCTTAACAATTCTCATTATTTCCCCGTACCATTTATCCACTTCTTTAAGAAAATTAGGAGCTAAATAATCAAGGGTCGGATTGGGGGTTACTTTATTATCCCAGGTAGTGGGGATGATTTCCGGATGTTTTTCAATCACCCAATAAGGTATTCCTTCATTTTTCATTTCGGCCATGATAAAAGGACCGGGTCTTAAGAAGAAATATAAACCCTTTTCCTTGCACATATCGATAAACTTGACGAGATTTAACTCCGATCTAGTTTTTCCTTCCAAATCAATAATACCTTCAATTTCTTCGTGGCATAACCAAGGTACATAAGTAGCCACGGTATTACAACCCGATGCAATCAATTTATTTATCCGATCTTCCCATGTTTCTACAGGTAAACGGTAATAATGAATTTCCCCGCTCATGATTATTACCGGTTTTCCATCTATAATAAACTGTTTGTTTTTCAATTCAATCATGTTCAAACCTTCCTCTCGAAACGTTTCAATAATCTAATTGTAACAGACTGAAATTATAAAATCAATAAAGAATATGTAAATACACAAGAAAAGATAAAACAGGGAAAAATAAAAAAGAAAAAAATTGTATTATTTTAGATATATTACCTTGACAGTCATAGTACTATGTATTATAATGTAATTGTGGAGGTGAGGTACTTGGATACGAAGATTAATTCTGATTTAATCCGTGGTCATACGGATACTATAATTTTAGGTATATTAATCGATGGTGACAGTTATGGATATGAAATATATAAACGCATCCTTGAAAAGAGTGAGGGACAATATGAATTAAAGGAAGCAACACTTTATTCGAGTTTCCGAAGGCTGGAAGAGGTCGGATATATTACCTCTTATTGGGGTGATGAAACTTTTGGGGGAAGAAGGAAGTATTATAAAATAACTGATATCGGTATAAAACTATATTATAAGAATAAAGAATCATGGGATTATGCCAAAAAGATGATTGACAAATTATTGTGAGGAGGAAGAATATGAAAAATAAAGTTAAAAATTATGTAGATTACTTATTTAAAGATATAAAGGAAAATAAACAACTTCGTGAATTAAAAGAAGAAATCAGTGCCAATTTGTTGGATAAAGTAAATGATTATATCTCATCGGGTCTTAATGAAGAAGGTGCCTTTGATAAAGCAGTATCCGGCCTTGGAGATATGAGTGAGTTAATTGAAAATTTACAAAAGGTTTCAATGGAAAAGGAGGAAGGAAATATGAACACAATTAAATTAGATAAAGTCCATGTCTTCGGTTATGTTATCGCAACAGCCACATTGATTTTTGGCTTATTGACATCTTTAATGCTTTATTTTATGCAGGATTTATTTATCGCAATTGCGAGTCTAATGCCATTTGCCGTTTTTTCCATTCCTGTATTAGTATTTCTGGGATTGACACAGGAGAGTCAGTACACTTACGGGATGAAAAAGGGACGGGCATTCCTGTATGCTCTAGCTACGGCAACGCTAATCTTTGGTGTAATAGCTACAGCCATAACTTATATTAAATCAAATGATGAATACATGATCTTTGCGGTTATTATGCCATTTGCCCTGCCATCTATTTCTTTATTCACTTATCTAGGCCTAACGGAAAAATCACGTCTAAAAATGACGGAAAATTGGCAAAATAAATGGATCAACTATTATAAAGACCCTCAATTTATGCAGTTAAGAGGTTTGGTATCAGGAGCATTGTGGGTTTTCTCGATTGCGGTATTTATTCTGTTATGCTTTTTATGGAAATGGTATTACGCCTGGATTATCTTTGTTTTCTCCATCGGAGGAGAGATCTTAATCGAGTTATTCTTTTCCGCAAAATATAAAAATAAACAGTAAAAAAAGTCGATGTCTTGATCGACTTTTTTTAAATCTCTATTAAAGCTGTGACCGGATAATGATCACTAAGGAAGATGTTGAAAATCTTTTCCTTAAAGATATTTACCTGTAAAACATTAATATCTTTTGTCAGATATATATGATCAATCGGATGTCCGTCGGTTATACCGCTGTAATAATGAAAGGTGGTTCCGTATTCTTCGGCATTTAAGTAATTATAGACTGTTGTCATTGGTTGTGTTTTCATATATTCAATGACCTCATCATTTACCGTGGCATTAAAATCTCCCATAAGTACCGTCGGCAGCATAGTTTGAAAACTATTTATCCTTTTAAAAATTAATTTAATTCCTTCAAGCCTTGCTAAGCTGCTGATGTGGTCAAGATGTGTGTTAAAGACCCTGAAGCGAAGTTTGCGGTTATTTTTAAACATGAATTCCGCCCATGTACATATTCTGATGCAGGCAGAATCAAAATCTACGGAATTAGGAACATCGGGTGTATTGGATAACCAAAAGGTTCCATATTCTTTTAATTCCAGTATTTCATGTTGATAAAAGATGGGATTAGCTTCTTCGCGTTCTTTGCGGGTAACCCCGACGAATGAATAATCGGGTAAGTTTCCTTTCAGATCATTTAGCATATCATCCAACACTTCCTGAGCCCCTAAAACAAGTGGTTTTGTGGTGTTAATATACTCGAGGACGCTTTTTAAACGATAGGGCCAGGCGTTTTCTTTATCCTGTACATGATTTAAACGGAGATTGAATGTTGTTACTTTCATTAGCATGTAATAATACCTCACTTTTATTAACTTTTATTTTTCGATTTCTTGATAATCCACCCGTATAACGAAGGTGAAGGAAGAGTATATGGCACGGCGAGAATTAAGAATATTATTATACCGCTCAGGATAGCTTCCGGTAAGTTGTTTCCGATTTTCCAGAAAAAATAATCCATTAACTGCATGGTGATTATCATAAGGAATAAAAATAAAAGATTACCCAAGTATCTGTTGATATTTCCTTCTTTATAATGACCGACTATTCTAGATTTAACATATAACAGTAATTTCATTTTAACCTCCAATCCATATTATAATCATAGCCAAATAGTGAGATGATGTAAATATTTTTTTGTAATATACGTGTAAACTTTTATTGAAAAACTGTTGCTTTATGGATGGGTATCGGATAAAATAAGACTTGAAATGATATTGAAACGTTTCGAATGTGATATTGAAGGAGTCATAAAAATGAGTTCTGTAAATGTATTAGAATTAGAAGCAAAGGCTTGTTTTGATTTTTTTTGGAGTGAAGAAAACACTAATATAAAAGAAGGTAGTATGGGATATGGCTTGGTAGTCGATAGAACAAACCGTAAGGACCGTTCATCAATCGCTTCGGTCGGATTTGCCTTAAGCGCGTATGTCATAGGAGTTGAAAGAGGATGGATTACTTATGAAGAAGGATTAAAGAGGGTAGTTGGCACATTAAAAACGATTCATGACAATGTACCGCATTACAAAGGTTTCATGTCCCATTTTGTGCATATGGAAAATGGAGAAAGATACCAAAAATCAGAATATTCCACCATTGATACGGCAATATTGTTAAATGGAGTAATTACGGTTGATGCTTATTTCACGGATGAAGTTCTTCATAAGTACGCCGAACAGTTAATTAATCGGGTCGATTGGAATCATTTTGTTTTTAAGCATCATGGTAAAACGACATTTAGAATGGCATATAATCCTGATAGTAACGGGGCTTTTGCCAATGGTAAACGTGGTTTTATTCATTATTGGAATATGCCTGCCGAACAGTTAATGATGTATTTCCTGGCTGTCAGTGATGTAAGTGACAATACGGCAATGGATTTATATAACGGTTTCAATCGCTATGCCGGTGGTTATAAAGATTATCAGTTTATTTACACACCCGGAGGTGCGTTATTCTGTTATCAATTTTCCCATGCCTGGTTTGATTTTTCGCAATATGTCGATTGTCATGGCTTCGACTGGTTTAAAAATACGCGAAATGCCACCCTTGCCAATAGGCTTTACTGTATAGATCATATGGATGAGTTTAAGACATTTAATGAAAATTCATGGGGTTTAACGGCTTGTGATCATCCTACGGGTTATGCCGCTTTTGGACCGGAACCGTTGGGGTGGGATCATAAGTTTAAGAAAAAAAATACGAACGGAACCGTGGCTCCAAACGCACCATGCGGATCATTACCATTTGCCCCAGAAGAATGTATTGCGGCAATTAACTACATGTATGAGAATCATCCGCTGCTTTGGGGAAAATATGGTTTTAAGGATTCGTATAATTTAGAGAACGGCCCATGGTATTGCGACAATTATTTAGGGTTGGATAAGGGGATATCCTTATTGGGTATTGACAATTATTTATATGGAACAACATGGAAGTATTATATGAGGCATCCATTAATTCAAAAAGCGATAAAAGCACTGCAGTTTAAGAAGAAAAATTTTTAAATAACGGAGGTCATAAATGAGAATTTTATATTTGGACATTGATACTACGAGAGCGGATCATTTAGGCTGTTATGGCTATAACCGTAATACTTCACCTAACATAGACGAAATCGCAAAAGACGGTATAATATTTAATAATTACTATTGTTCCGACGCACCGTGTCTGCCGTCAAGAACTGCACTATTTACCGGGCAATTCGGGATAAGAAACGGAGCCGTAAATCACGGTGGTGAGGCATCGCAACTTAGAATAGATCACAATCGGGATTTTAAAAGCCGCTTGGAAAACGAAAGTTTATTTGGCATGTTAAGAAGAAAAGGCTTCTATACATGCGGAATAACACCGTTTGCCTCACGTCATTCATCATGGTATTACTATTGCGGTTTCAACGAAATCCATGACACGGGTAAATATGGGGATGAAAATGCCGATGAAATCACTCCGATAGCACTTGATTGGATAAATCGCAATGCACATAAAGATAACTGGTATTTACACATAAATTTATGGGATCCGCATACACCGTATCGGACACCTAATGATTATGAAAACCCATTTAAGGATGATGCCGGTCCGGAATGGATTACCGAAGAAGTTTTGGAAGAACATAAGAAGATGGCTGGACCTCATTGCGCTCAGGAAATCGGTATGTATTCTGACTTTGTTCCGGCAAGATTCCCTAAACAACCAGGAAGACTCGACAATTTAGCTGATGTCAAAAAACTATACGACGGTTATGATACGGGAATTCATTACGCGGACATGCATGTCGGAAAAATTATCGATTTGCTGAAGGCTAAAGGCATCTATGAGGATACGGTGATCATTATTTCTTCCGATCACGGAGAAAACATGGGGGAACTAGGTATCTATGCCGAGCATGGAACCGCCGACCATTTCACCTGCCGCATACCGATGATTGTCAAATGGCCGGGCGGATTAAAAAATTATGTCGATAACGATTTGCATTATAATCTTGATCTGATTCCGACACTGGCCGAATTATTGAATATAAAACCATCCGATGAATGGGACGGAAAATCATATGCGGAAACGATTTTGCACGGTAAAAGTTGCGGTCATGAGTATCTCGCGTTAAGTCAAATGTCCCATGTTTGTCAAAGAAGCATCCGTTACGGCGATTGGTTATATATGCGGACTTATCATGACGGATATCATTTCTTCCCTAAGCATATGTTGTTTAATTTAAAAGCAGACCCTCATGAACAAAACAATGTAGCGGACAGTAATCCGGAAATGGTTAATAAATTAGTCGCTATGTTATTTGATTGGCATGATGAGTGTATGAAGAAAAATAACTATAAAGAAGATGTTTTGAGTATTGTCTTAAGAGAAGGCGGACCATTCCATGCTAACGGTAATCTAAAGAATTATACTAATTATTTAATTAAAACAGGCAGAGAAGAATACATTGAAAAATATCAAAAAATTCATCCGAAGGAATTCAAATAATGGAAAAATGGTGGAAGAAAGCTACCGTCTATCAAATATATCCGTTAAGCTTCTGTGATTCCGACAATGACGGATATGGAGATATTAAGGGAATAATTAGTAAATTAGATTATCTAAAAGATTTGGGTGTAAAGATTTTATGGTTAAGTCCCGTTTATGAATCACCAATGGATGATAACGGATATGACATAAGTGATTATTATAAGATAAATCCTCTGTTTGGGACAATGGAGGATTTTGAGGAACTGTTGCGTTCGGCTCATGAGAGACAGTTAAAAATAATCATGGATTTAGTGGTTAATCATACGAGTGATTGTCATCCTTGGTTTTTAGAAGCTAAAAAGGGGAAGGACAATAAATACCGTAATTATTATATCTGGAAGGACCCTGTGAACGGTGGTGTACCGTCAGATGTTAAATCAATCTTTAGCGGTCCGGCCTGGGAGTATGATGAAAATACCGATCAATATTATTTTCATTTGTTTAGTAAAAGACAGCCCGATTTAAATTGGGATAATGAAGAATTGCGCAGTGAAATCTATAAAATGATTAACTGGTGGCTTGATAAAGGTATCGACGGATTTCGGATGGATGTAATCGACCTTATAGGAAAAGACATTGATAAAGGAATAATCGCAAACGGTCCGACATTGCATAAACGTCTTCAGGAAATGTATGTCAATTGTTTTCAGGGTAGGGATATCATAACTGTAGGAGAAACACCATGTGCCGATATTGAAATCGGTAAACAATTCACGAATCCGAAAAATCAGGAATTAGATATGATTTTTCAGTTTCAGCATATATCAGTTGACCAGGTAAAAGGAAAAAGCAAATGGGAATTAGCCCCACTAAATCTGAATGAATTAAAAGAAATATTTAATACCTGGCAGGTTGGTTTATATAATGAAGGCTGGAACAGTTTATTTTGGTGCAATCATGACCAGCCGCGAATTGTTTCAAGATTCGGTGATGATAAATACTATCGTGTGGAAAGTGCGAAAATGCTTGCGACCGCCCTACACTTTATGCAGGGAACACCTTTTGTTTATCAGGGTGAAGAAATTGGCATGACCAATATCAAATTAGACATTTCCGAGTATAAGGATATTGAAACTTTAAATATGTATCAGGAATTTTCCGGTTACGGATGGTCGCATGAGAAAATAATGAATTCCATTTATGCCAAGGGCAGGGATAATGCCCGTACGCCAATGCAATGGAATGACGAAGAAAATGCCGGATTTACTAAAGGAAATCCGTGGCTTAAAGTTAATTCCAATTATCATGAGATCAATGTGCGGAAATCATTGAATGATGATGATTCTATCTATAGGTATTATCAAAAACTGATAGCCCTTAGAAAAGAATTGGATATCATTACCTACGGAAGCTTTAAATTAATCTTTAAGGATCATCCTCAAGTATTTGCCTATGAAAGAAAATATTTGTCTGAAAAGCTCACGGTAGTATGTAATTTTTCGAAGGATGCCTATGATGTTGAATTACGCTTAAGTGATGATTATGAAATATTAATCGGTAATTATAAAAAGACGGAAATAAAAGAAAAGATGAAGCTAAAACCATATGAATGCTTTGTGATAAGGGAGAGTATTATTAATGAATAGGGTGGAAATCAAAGAGGAGAAGATCATCATAAACGGAGAGGAAAAGTTTTTAGTAGGTGCCGAGCTCCACTATTTTCGCGTACCCAAAACATTGTGGAAAGATCGTCTTACGAAAATAAAGGATTCGGGTTGTAATCTGGTGAGTACTTATATTCCCTGGAGTTTTCATGAAAAAAGGGAAAATGAAATTGATTTAACCGGAAAAACCTTACCGGAAAAGGATTTAAAATCATTTTTGGAATTAGCCAAAGAAATGAACTTATTAGTGTTGGTCAGACCGGGACCCTATGTCATGTCCGAAATTAGAAATCATGGGTTACCATTTTGGCTATTTGAAAATTATCCCGAGGTTATTGCGAAAAGAATCGACGGCAGCAATCATACAATTGTCAGTTATCTGAACGAAAAATATTTATCATTGGTAGAAAAATGGTATAAAGCTGTATTTGCGATCATTTCACCGCTTCAAATCACAAATGGCGGGAATATCATTATGTGTCAATTGGATAATGAAGTGGGGATGTTTCCCTGGGTCATGAATCATCCTGACTATAGTGATTTTATCATAGATAAGTTTATCGCTTACTTATCTCATAAATATAGTGAAAAGGAATTTGCTCAGTTGTTTAACAATACCATATTATCGATTCATGATTATGTTTATAAGTATTTACGAACTCCGGAAAAAGCAAGTGCCGTCGTCTTAATGAATGAATTCATGTTATTCCATCGGGAATATTACCGCGATTACATTATAGAATTACGGAAAATCGCCGCAAAATACGGGTTAAATATTCCTGTTGTGGTAAATATTCATGGCTTTCACAGTGTCGATTATGCAAAGAGAGGTTTGCAGTATCCTATCGGCTTATCGCAATTACTACTTACCGCTGAAATTGATAATGTGTTATTAGCCGGAGATTATTATGTCGGCAATATCGTGCCGGATAATTATTTTGATATTATTTTGGCCAATGCTTTTACCAAAGCAGTTCAACCTAAAAACCAACCGCTCTTTTCAGCGGAATTCCAAAGCGGTTTTCAAAATGATGTTCCGAGACTCCAGCCGACGACAACCGATTTAAAATCACGGATCTGCATCGGATGCGGTATGAATGCGATAAACTATTATATGTTTGTCGGCGGTGAAAACTATGAAGGGATAGGTATCATCGGTAAAAGACACGACTGGCAGGCCCCAGTAGGTGCTGACGGTTCACTTAGACCGCATTATCATGTCATTAAGCATTTAAACGACGTGATAAAAACTTATGGTAAAGCATTACTCGATGCCAAATATGATGTCGTTACCCATCTGGCATTTGAACCTGATTATTATTTGACGGAATATGATAATCAGTATACCAGAGAGTTTAAACAGGAATTACAAAGGATGCGGGAACAAATTCTCTTTAACGGTATCGGTAAAGCACTCTCCTTCTTAAATATTACCTTTGATGGCTATAATATGAAGGATGAAAAAGCAATTGATGTCAGTAAAATTCCGTCGTTATGGGTCTTTTCCACCGGTTATATGAATGAAGCAAGTCAAAGAAAATTAGTGGATTACGTGAAAAATGGCGGTAATTTGATTATTTCGCCACTACTTCCGACACAGGATTTAAATAAAAATGCTTGTACTGTATTTATTGATGAACTCGCAATTGATATAAAAGACAGAAAAGATTGGCAGATGATTGATGTCTGCGAAACAGATAATCTGAGCGGTATATACACTCAATCCTACAATGTGGAAGACGGCTTTGCTTACAGAGAAAATACCAATGATTGTATCGGCTTTGTTAAAAATTATGGGTCCGGTAAGGTCGTTATCTTTGGCGCAGGGATGATTAGCGAACATAATTATAAAATCCAGGCATATGGAAAAGTGGCTGAACAGCTCGGGCTTGACAGCATTGTAAAATGTGATGATTGGTTAAACATAGAGGTTCGTAGCGGTAAGAACGGAACATTCCTCTTCGTGAATAACTTAGATGAATATGAGAAAGAAACAGTATTCACATATAAAAATGAATTGTTGTTTGATGGACATAAACTGACCGTTCCGATGCGCAAGGGTTTAATATTACCTATTAACTGGCAGGTAACGGAAAATGTGAAAGTAAATTATGCAACGTGTGAATTCGTTGATTTTAAAGAAAGTCCAGAAGAAGTAACATTAAAAGCCAAAGCAATTAATAACGAACGGATTGTGATTGAATCACCATATCAATTAAGTTCAACTAACTGTGAGATAGAAAAAACAGGTGTTAATCAGTATAAACTATTAACGGAAAGTAATACCATAATAGAAATAATTTTGACTAGATGACAAAAAGCGAGGGACCTCGCTTTTTTATCATTTATTGATTATTTTAAATTCAGCTTCAAGACAATCATTGGAATTTGTGCCCACATATAGGGTAAATGTACCGGGCTCAATCACGAACTGATTGTTTTCATTATATAAACCAAACTCTTTAGTATCTATGGTAAATTCCACCGTTACCGTTTCATGTGGTTTTATTTCCACCTTTTTAAAACCGCATAATTGTTTAACCGCTGTTGTCGTGCTGCCGAAATGATCGTTAAAATATACCTGAATGACTTCTTCACCAGTAATATTTCCGTTATTAGTAACATCAATGCTGAAACTTAATTCTTCATCGATATTAATTTCATCTTGTTTTAATTTTAAATTCTCATATGTATAATTTGTGTAGCTTAAGCCATATCCGAAAGGATAGAGCGGATTATCATCACAATCCACATATTTTTGGGCATATGGTCTACCTGTGGCTTTATGATTGTAATAAATTGGTATTTGACCTACATGCTTAGGTAGTGAGACTGTGAGTTTACCGGATGGATTATTTATACCAAACAATACTTCATATATTGCGTTTCCGGCTTCGACGCCCAGATGCCATGTCCAAAGAATGGCATCCATTTTATCCTTTATGTCAGTTAAGATAAGTGGTCTGCCGGAAGAGATAAGGGCAATTGTCGGCTTATGGAGTTTGACTATTTCCGCAATTAACTGTTCCTGGAGTCCCGGTAAATTCAAATTCACGCGATTATGAGCTTCGCCGCTATAGCTTCGTGGTTCACCTAAAGCCAGTATTATTATATCGCATTCAGCAGCCAGCTTTACGGCCTGATTAATACCGTTATTATCGTTATTAACAAAGTCGCAACCCTGTTCAATATAAATTTCTGTATATTTAAGGTTATTTCTTAATGCCTCATCGATTGCGATGATATCATCCTTGTTACCCTTCCAAGACCAACAACCCAGATGATTTTCTTTATCGCCGGCAAAAGGTCCGATTAAGGCTATTTTTTGCTTCTTATCACTTAATGGGAGAAGATTATCTTTATTTTCCAATAAAACTATTGACTTGGAGGCCATTTTACGGGCGTGATCTCTGTGAGAACCGGATAAAATAACATGAGATGCCTTATTTTCATCGACATAAGGATTGTCAAACAATCCTAAATCGTATTTTACCGATAAGATACGCTCCACCCCTTCGTCGATTAACTTTTCTAACTCAGGATTTTCGTTTATAAGCTCCTCTAAGCAATCCCTGTATATACCCGAGTGCATATCGATGTCACAGGTTGCGATTAAGGCTTTATAGGCAGCTTCTTTTTTATTTTCCGCCACTTTGTGATTAATTGTTTCTCTTATCGACTGCCAGTCGCTGACGATGATTCCTTTAAACTTTAATTCATCTCTTAAGAGATTCCTTAACAATTTCTTATTAACCGATAGTGGTACGGAAAATAAATCATTAAAAGAGCACATTGTGGTCAATGCCCCGGCGGCATATGCTTCCTTAAACGGAGGAAGATAGTAGGAACGCAAGTAATTTTCGGAAATATCACACGAGTTATAATCCCTTCCGCCGATTGCCGCACCGTAGCCGATAAAATGTTTTGGGCAGCTGGCACTTATCGGTTTTCCGTCCTCTTTTATTGTCTGAAATCCCTTTACTCTGGCTTTAGCAACGAGTTTTCCCAAATAATGATCTTCTCCTGCTCCTTCGGCGATTCTTCCCCAGCGGGGATCCCTTGTCACATCCACCATCGGTGCGAATATCCAGTTTATGCCTTCGGAATTGGCTTCGATTGCGGCAATTCTGGCACTTTCCCTCATTAATTCCAAATCCCATGAACAGCTTTCCGCTAAGGGAATCGGAAAAATGGTCCTAAATCCATGGATGACGTCATCACCAAACAATAAGGGAATTCCTAGTCTTGTTTCTTCCACAGCTATTTTTTGAAGGCTGTTAATGTAGGATGCTCCTTTGCAGTTTAAGAAAGAACCGACCATCCCTTCCTTGATTATCCTGACCGTGTCTTCATTAACCCGTCCGTATTGTATCATTTGGCCGATTTTTTCCTTTAATGTCATGCTTTTTATTAGATTTGCGATAAATTGTTCTTTATTGCTCATAAAAAAACTCCTTGTTGCTATTTTTTAAGATAATGTTTATAATGTAGTTAATTGTATAAAAATTAAGACGATTCGAAAACAATCTTAATACAATATTACTAATCTGTCAACGAAAAAAGAGGTGGAACAATGGTAACAATTAAAGATCTGGCAAAAAAGGCCGGGGTATCAATATCAACGGCTTCATATGCGATTAATGATGATCCGCGAATCAGTAAAGAAACCAAAGAAAGGATTTTAGAAATTGCTCGGAAATTAAATTATCATCCAAATGCCGCTGCCCGGAATTTAAAAAGAAAAAGAACTAATATTATCGGTGTTTTTGTTGATGGATTTAAAGGACCCGTATATTCCAAAATTCTTGATGGTATTCATTTGGAGGTTACCAATAATAATTTTAATATTATTGTAAGCAGCGGAGAATCAGGAAGAAACTTATTATTGGAACAACAGGTTGACGGTGCCATTATTATCGATCGTAGCTTAGATGACGAATTAATTATACATGTTACGAATAACGGAATACCCGCCATCGTTTTGGATCGGAGATTAAGTGGTAAAAATATTTATGAAAGTATGCTAAATAATGAAGAAATATCATATGAATTAATTAAGGAAATGATAAAAAGAGGTTATAAGAAAATCGGATATGTCAGCGGTTCACCAAAATCTTATGATAATTTACACCGGTATAAAGGTGTGGTAAAAGCACTGACTGAGCATAATATGCCGACTACTTATTATTATAAAGGTGATTTTACAAAGGAAAGCGGTTATAAAGTTGGAAAAGAACTAATCTCAAAAAACAGTGAATTGCCTGATTTTCTGTTTTGTGCCAACGATGAAATGGCAATAGGAGTCATGGATGCTTTTCAGGAGCATAACATAAAAATTCCTGATGATATCGCCATTGCCGGATTTGATAATATAGAATTATCGCAATATTACAGACCAAAATTAACAACAATAGATGTCGAACATTTTAAATGGGGAAGAGAGTTAGCCAAAGCATTGATTAATGTTTTAAATAATAACAGTGATACCGTAGATGTAAAAGCAAAATGTAAAATAATTTATCGGGAATCCTGTTAATTTATTAATAAAATTATCTATAAAATGTTATTTTATTGAAACGTTTTTGTTTATACATTAATAAAATATTAAGAAAATGATGTTTTTTAAAAATACTTCCGTAAAACTATTGCAAACGATTTCAAGTGAGTGTATAATAAAAGCAAATACGAATCGAAACGTTTCGAATAAAAGAGCGGGTTCGTATTCGAGAGTACTGTTAAGTACAAAAATTGAAAATAAAGGGAGGAAATAGAAGTGAAGAAGTTTATAGCTTTATTTATTATTTTGGCTTTTACCGTAGTTGTAGCTGCATGTAAAGATAAAGAAAAAACTACTGAACAAACAACAACAACAGCTACACAAACTACGACAACGACAGCTCAACAAACTACTACAACAACTGAAGAGACAACAACGACAGAATATGTTGATCCTAATTTACAAACTCCTGATGCAGGAGATAAAATTGTTGAAGTTGTAACTTGGGGATTTGGCACACCACAAGATTTTAATCTTTTAAGAAGAAGAGTTTACGCATTCAATGAAAAAGATAACGGTATCTTCATTAAAATGGTTGTACCTGAAGGAAATTATAATGAATTTTTACAAACTAAAGCAGCAGCTAATGAATTACCTGACGTTATGCAATTAAACAGCGTACCAGATGCTATTCTTGCTGGATGGCTTGCAGATATCACAGATATCGTAGCTACAGATGATGAATGGGAAGATATTCCTCAAGCATTAACAGATTCTATTACTTATGATGGTCATGTTTATGCAGTTCCAGCCGGTTATAATTTCATCGGTTATTACGCAAATCTTGACTTAATCGAATTATCAGGAACTGATGCCGTATTTAACACATTTGATTATACATACGAAGAATTTGAAGATGCGATTAAAGATATGAAAAATACTAGTAAAACTGATGGAACTTCAACTATTGGTTTAATGAATGCTAATGAATTTGTAAGCTGGTTACCATCATTATTAGATCCAACAGAAAAAATCGGACATTTCGTCTGGAATGGAAACGGATTCGACTTTATGGGAGACCCAATTAATAACGCTCTTTATAAAGCAGCTAAATTATATGAAATGAAATATACATTCAATTCATTTTCAGATAAAGCTACCGGTGATGGCACAGGACCTAGTGACAGAGTAACATTATTCGGTGATAATTGGGACGGAGCAGTATTCCGCAAAGGTCAGATGGGATTCCTTTGGGATGGAACTTGGGCTGCCAACGGTCTAGCTAATGATATTGGTGACAAATTTGAATTTGATTTTGTTGGTGTTCCAGGAAACAGAACAGTTGCTAACTCAGATTACTATGCAATATCCGATGCTGCTGAAGATAAGGTTGCTGCTTACACTGTAGCTAAATACTTAACATTCGGTTCTGAAGGTATTAATGATGCATTCGACATTATTGATGCAGCTAAAGCAGAAGAAAATAAAAACTTCTCTATGTCCGGTTTACCACTAAATACTACAGAAGCAATCGTAAATGAATGGTTTAAAGCAGTTAGAGTTCCAGGAATTAAAGTAGCTTATGACAAAGTCACTGCCGGTGAACTTAAAGTATTAATGGAAGGAAATAAATATGTTCCAGGATTCCAAAAAGCACGTTTCAGCCATGATACCGGTATTGCTGCATCAATTTCTAGACCAGACTCACCAGTAGGCAAAACATTAACAATCGGTGATTTGATTTGGGATGCTCAATCAGGTCTTATTCAGTTCGGAGATTATATGGATCAAAGATTAGCTGATAATCTCAATGCATATTTTACTAAGGCTAAAGAAGAACTTGAAGAAATTCTAAACGAACAATAATATATACTTCTATTTTATACAAATTAAGGAGTGAGAAAACATGAAGCATATGACAGTTAAGAGGGCATTAAAATATACCTTTGGTGGAATATTGTCATTAGTAATAATTCTGTTTATCTTATCCTGGTTTGTAGATATTGAAAACAAAGAACAGAGGGGTGCTGAGGCAGTATACCCCTCATTTCTTTGTCTTAATAACCAAAATAAGGAAAATATCTACAAAATTGTTAATATTACCGAAATTGCTGAACCATCTATGTTAACAGATAGTTCCGATTATTGCGGATATGATAGCAAGGTACTAAATTGGGAAGATACGGAAAATAATGAAATAACATTTAAGGTTGATATGGATAAAGCCGGTGATTTTTATATAGGATTGGATTATTTATCGCTAAATGACACGATAGTAGATAATTCAATTTCTATTTTTATTAACGGTGCCCTTTCAAATAATGACAGTGAAAATATATCCTTAAAAACATTGTGGATGAACGAGACGAATGAACGGACATTTGATATTTATAATAATCAGACTTTAATTCGTCAAGTTCCGGTTGATAAATGGGAGTATACGATATTACGTAATAGACTTTTATTGGATAATATTCCTCTTACGTTTAATCTACAAAAAGGTGAAAATGAAATCACAATCGTAAAGGAATATGGTAAACTTTTACTGGGAAATATTTACATAATTGAACCTTCAGTAATTGATAATTATGAAAGTTATATCAATAAAACCAATGGTAAAATGACCAGTGGCAAACTTATTACTTTAGAAGCCGAGAAGTCCGCTTATAAAAATGATGTGTCTATCCGTTATGAAGTAGAAAAATCACCTAATGTCCACCCATATTCTTCAGATATAAATTTTATCAATATTGTCGGAAATTATTATAAATCTCCCGGTCAGAAAATAACCTATGCTTTTAATGTTGAGGAAACCGGATTTTATCATATTACTTTAAAGTATAAAAATGACGTTAACAAAAATGTCAATGCCTATCGAAATATTTTTATTAATGATCAGCTGATTTTTAATGAATTACAAAGCTATGAATTCCCTTATTCTGATAAGTGGAAAAATGAAACACTCGGTAATGGCAGTGCTTATCAGTTTTATTTAGAAAAGGGCATTAATACAATTTCAATTGAAGTGGATATGACATATTTTAAAGATGCTTACATGAAAATACAAGAATTAATGGATGAAATTACGGATTTAAGTCTTAAAGTAAAAAAATTGACCGGTGGTATCCAGGATAGTAAAAGAGAATGGGACTTAAACAAATACTTACCGGAAGCAGAGATTAGTTTAGCAACTTGGGAAAATGAAGTTGAAGAAATGATTGAAGACTTAAAGGTCATCAATACTGATTCTAAAAAATCTAATGAATTTGAAAAGAAACTAATTAATGTCTTAAGTAAATTGAAGGAATTAAATTCGAATCCTAATAAACTACCGAATAAAATGAATATCTTCTCTGAGGGTAGTAGTTCGATATTGAAAAATCTTACTGTGGTATCGGAACAGTTGATTGCAAACCCATTATTACTTGACAGAATATATGTACATTCTAGTAATGTTAATCTTCCTTCGGCTAACTCTAACTTTTTAAGGCAGATTTTAGCTTTTATGCAACGTTTAACCAATATAGCCAAACCGGATCAATCCGATGATGAAGTGGTCGAAATATGGGTTAATCGTTCTAGGTTATACATAGAATTGATGCAGCAGATGGTAGATGCAAACTTTACTAAAAACACGGGAATAAAAGTAAAATTATCGGTTATGCCGAATGAGCAAAAGTTGATTTTGGCCAATGCTGCCGGTACCCAACCTGATGTAGCTATGGGCATTAGCGGTTGGATTCCTTATGAAATTGGTTTGAGAGGTGCGGCAGCCGATTTGCGGCAATTAGACGGTTTTTACGAATTGATAAATAATTTTGAGCCGGGTTCACTGCTTCACATGATACATGATGATAAGGTATACGGATTACCGGAAACACAGGACTTTAATGTTATATTTTATCGTAAAGATATTCTTGAGAGTCTAAATTTAGAGGTTCCGGAAACCTATGACGATATAATTGCTATGCTACCGACTCTACAAAGATACGGAATGAATTTTTACCTGCCTTTATCAGCAGATAGTGCGTTAAAGCCAATTTCAGCCACAGCTCCGTTTATATATCAATTTGGCGGAAATATTTACAGTGTAGATGCATTTAGCACTGACTTAGATTCTGAAGCATCTCTTAAAGCGCTAAACACGATGATTGAGTTTTATACCTTATACTCTCTTGATGCGAGTATACCTAATTTCTACGAATATTTCCGTAATGGTAAAACACCGATAGGTATAGGTAATTTTACTACCTATGTGCAATTATTATTTGCCGCTCCGGAAATCAAAAATAAATGGGATATCGCACTTGCTCCTGGAGTTATACAGGAAGACGGAAGTATTAACCGAACCAATATCGGAACGGCACAATCCGTAATGATTTTTGAAAAGAGTAAGAAGAAGGACGAGGCTTTCGAATTTCTGAAATGGTGGCTATCAACTGATGTTCAATCACAATTTACCTATGATTTACAACTTATTTATGGTGAAGAATTTATTTGGAACTCAGCAAATCTTGAAGCTTTCAAATCACTGCCAATATCAAAGGATCATGTCGATACAATTCTTGAACAATGGCATCATCTCCATGAAGTGCCTAAAACCCCGGGTGGTTATATTATCGAGCGGGAAATAAGCAACACATGGAATAAAGTCGTCTTTAATGCTATTAGTTTGCCTATCGCATTAGATGACTCACTAATCATTATTGAACGTGAGTTGGAAAGAAAATATCAGGAATTCGGTTATTTGGATAAAGACGGTAATGTAATTAAACCATATATATTACCTAATATCGAAACAGTCAGACAGTGGCAAAAAATGGGAAAGGAGTAAAATGGTGATTGAAGATGACTAAGATAATTAAAAAAATTAATCATTACATGCATAAAGTAATTGACTGGATAGACAAAGGAAATAAAACGACATTTATTTTTTTAGGTCCTTATGTTATCATGTTTACCATTTTTATTTTAATACCCGTTGCATTGGCCATTTTATTAAGTTTGACCTACTTTAATGGTATACAAATCCCGCGTATTGTCGGCCTTCTGAACTATATCTTTATTTTAACGCAGGATGAAATATTTATGAAGCAAGTACTTCCTAATACTTTAATATTTTCGATAATCGTCGGTCCTGGAGGTTACTTGTTATCCTTCTTTCTTGCCTGGATGCTTTCACAAATTCCTCACCGCTCAAGAACGATAATGGCTTTAATCATCTATTCCCCGTCGATGGTGGGCGGAGTTGCCTTAACCGTTCTGTGGAAGGTTATCTTTAGCGGCAATGAAGTAGGGATTATAAATGGTATTCTGCTTGATATGAATGTAATCTCAGAACCAATCCAGTTTTTACAATCACCGGAGTATTTATTGCTTATTATGATTATTGTATCATTGTGGAGTTCCATGGGAGTGGGTTTTTTAGCCGTATTAGCCGGCTTATTGAATGTAAATCCTGAATTATATGAAGCGGCATATATCGACGGTATGAAAAATCGTTTTCAGGAAATTATTCACATTACTATTCCATCAATTAAAAAGCAAATGTTATTTAGCGCGGTAATGAGTATTGTAGGTACTTTTTCCGCCGGTAGTATCGGGGTAGCCTTATCGGGAGCAAATCCGACACCGCAAAATGCCGGACAATTGATCCTAAATCATATCGAAGACTATGGAATATTGCGACATGAGTTGGGGATGTCGGCAGCATTATCGGTGATATTACTCCTCTTGATATTAGGCTTCACCAGATTATTCGCTAAATTATTAAGAAGTGTTGATGAATAGGAGGGAAAAGATGGGACATATAAAATTCAATCCAAAGAAATTTCATAAGTCACAATTACCGTTTTATATTTTTCTTGTACCTTATTGCCTATTTATGGCACTTCCGTTAGTTTATATATTTGTGACGGCTTTTAAACCTATTGATGAATTATTTGCTTTTCCTCCTAGGTTTATTGTAATTTCCCCGACGTTAGATAATTTTAAAAAACTTTTTAAGGCAACCGGTACAGGGATTCCTGTTACTTCATATTTACTTAACAGTATTTTTGTCACTATCGTAACTGTAAGCTTATCGGTTCTTTTTGGCTCTATGGCTGCCTATATCCTCTCTAAAAAACAATTTAAGATAAAAAATACATTATTTAAGATAAATCAGATTGCCTTAATGTTTGTATCAGTAGCGGTAGCTATTCCCCGCTTTTTGGTCATAAGTAATATCGGAATTGTCGATACGATTTGGGCGCATATCTTTCCCTTAATCGCCATTCCCGTCGGTTTGTTTTTAATAAAACAATTTGTCGACCAAATTCCTGATGAATTACTTGAAGCCGCAAAGGTAGATGGAGCCGGTGATTTTTATATCTTTAGTAAAATTATCATACCGCTCATTAAACCGGCAATTGCGACCGTGGCCATTCTGGCATTTCAAGCGGCTTGGAATAATACGGAAACATCAAATCTTTACGTTAGTACTGAGACTAGACAAACCTTTGCTTTTTATATGTCGTCTTTATTAAATGTATCAAATACTGTTGCCGGAGCCGGTATGAGTGCGGCGGCATCGGTAATAACTTTTTTACCTAATTTAATTATCTTTATTATTCTGCAAAGTAAAGTCATGGATACAATGGCCCATTCTGGAATTAAGTAGAAAGGAAGTTGAAGATGAAAAAGAAACTTATTTTGACTATTTGTATTGTTTTGCTTATGACCTTTGTTTCGTTAACTACAGTCAAAGCAAATATCAACAACGTACCTTTCGATACGTATTCCTGGGGTTTGGAGGGTTGGTTGGTACAAACGGCCACGGCTTACGAAGGTACTTTCATTCTAAACAGCGATTTTGAAAATCCGCAAGATATTTTTATTGATCATGAAGATAATGTGTATATCGCCGATACGGGTAACTCACGAATTTATAAATATAATCCTAAAACCAAGGAAGAAACGATAATAGGCAAATATAATCTTCAGGCACCCGAAGGTGTTTTCGTGGATAAAGTCGGTGATATTTATGTTGCCGATTCCCAATTGAAAGCCGTTTTATGGTTTAATCAAAATGGTGAGTTATTAAAGAAATATGAAAGACCTACTGAAGCTTTCTTCGGGGAAAATGCTCCTTATATACCGCAAAAGGTACTTGTGGATAAAAATAAGGATTTATACGTAATTACCCAAAATAGTACCAATGGAATAATCCAATTAGACAAAAGTGGTGAATTTTTAGGCTATTATGGTGTAAATAAAGTAGAATTAAGCCCACAACTTTATTTACAGCGGATATTAATGACCAAAGAACAAAAGGAGAAATTTGCGAGTTTGAAGCCAAAAGCCACCACCAATTTTGCCATGGACGAAAAAGGGTTAATATACACCGTTATTCGGAATGAATATTTGACACCGATAAAAAAACTAAATATTAGAGGCACTAATGTTTTAACAGGATTTTTATTAGAAGAACCATATTATCGAGATATTTTCGTTGATAAGGATGGGTTAATATATGTTGTAAGCAATAATCCGGATTATCATACGGTCATATCCGTACTTGACCAACAAGGTAATCTGATCTTTACATTTGGTCAACGAATTGCCGGAAGTTTAAAAATCGGTTTATTTGAAGATCCTTCAGGAATCGCTGTTGATTCCAACGGCGATATCTGGGTACTTGACGGTGGTGGTAATCATGTCCAAGTATTTACGAAGACGGAGTTTGCCAATTTAGTTCTCACCGCAATCAGATATCATAACAACAGTGAATATGAAAAAGCCAGACCGTTATTTGAAGAAGTAGTTCGGCAAAATGCGATGTTCAGTATTGCTCATTCAAGCTTGGGTAAAGCCTATGAAAGAGCCGGTGATTTGGATAAGGCACTCGAAAGCTATCGAATTGCCAATAACAAAGTGGGTTATTCTAATGTTTATTGGGAATTACGTGATAATTGGCTAGAAAAAAATTTATTACCCACGCTGGGTATCTTGATGGTTGCGGGAATTGCCTTTCATTTTCTGAAAAAATATAAAGAACAGATTATAGGCTACGAAACAATTCACGGTAAAATTGAAAAGATGAAAGATACCAAACTTTACTTTGAACTTATTTCATTAAAAAGAATTTTAAGACATCCGGCAGACGTCGTCTATGATATTAAATTCAGACAATCAATAAGGATTAGAACGGCTATCGGATTGTATGTTGCCTTTGTTGTGATAAATATTATCAGTAATATCTATATCCGCGGTTATTTATTCAGAGGATACACCACTCGTATCGTACTAACGTATGAAATATTGAGCTACCTATTGCCGTTATTGTTAATCGGAATTGCTAATCACTTAATTAACTCTCTGCAAAATGGCGAAGGATATTATCGTGATATCTTTATCGGAATAATTTATGCTTTTGCACCCGTTTTTATCTTTAAAATACCGCTTGATCTTATATCCAATGTTTTAACTTATAATGAAGTTTTTATAATGCAATTAGGACAATTGGTGATAAATGTCTGGTCCATTATTAATGTCATATATGTAATTAAAGAAATCAATAATTATAAATTCGGTCAAACAATGTTAAATGTTGTTTTGACGATATTTACGGTATTCGTTATGATTATTTTATATCTGGTTATTAGTGTGTTAACATCACAAATGAGTACATTTATTCAAGGTATTATTCAGGAGGTGATCAGATGAAAAAGCTAATCTTATTTCTTCCGCTACTTATTGTTTTTACATTAATTGTGAGTTTCCATATGATTTATGCCGGTAGCAACGACAAGGAATTTGATTATAATTTTAACAGTGTAAGTTCGACCTTATTGGATTCTAATCTGTTTACACAAGTTGATGATAAAACAGTTTATGTACAAGAAGAAATGGATATGGATGATTTTGAAAAAACAATCGAAAATGAAGACTTAACTATATTTGTCAACAATGATAATTTTGCGATTAGGATTCTTAATAATAAAACAGGTTATATTTGGACATCTGATGCTCCTTTGAACAGGAAGTTAAATTCTTTATGGACCAGAAGGGTTGAATCACCTTTCATATATACGTATCGTGATATTGATAGTACGCCATTTGAAAAGAGTTTACTTGATTCATTTGATAAAACTACGGATGAAAAACTGTTTACATTAAGTAAATCAGTTGATGAGAATAGTAATAAAGTCACCTTTAATGTTGATATTCTCGATACCAAGTTCCGTTTTTCTTATACTCTTACATTAGATGGTGCCAACATTCATATCGCACTTAAGAATGATACGATTGAAGAATATGGTACCAACCGCTTGACATCAATCAGTTTTTATCAATTCTTCGGTGCTGTCAGAAGCGACTATGTACCGGGATACTACTTTATACCTTCAGGTAACGGAGCTTTAGTGCGTTTTGAAGCTACTTCACCTATTAGTAGTGCTTTTCCGGCACGTTTTTACGGACAGGATTTATATTATTCTTCATCTTCGAACTCCGTGTTAAATTATCCTGTTTTTGGCGGGGTACACGGAATTGACCAAAACGGTTACTTTGTAAATGTGACCGATGGCGCCGAATTTGCGGAATATAAATATGAACCCACAGGTTTTCGCGTTGATTATCATCGTCAGTTTGCCACATTTAATTTAAGAGAATCCTATGCGCAAAAAATACCCGGTTCAAATGACAGAATCATAATTGAAAAAAATTTAAAACAATATGATATTGGGTACACAATTACGATCTTATCAGATGATGATGCTAATTATGTCGGTATGGCCAAAGTATATAAAGCATATTTAATTAATAAAGGTATTTTGCATAAAATCAGTAACAATTCATTAGGGGTCCATTTGGATGTTCTAGGCAGTGATTATGAAAAAGGGCTCTTCTTTAAGAAAAATTATTATATGACAACAACTGATGACATATTGAACATCAATAAAGAATTGACGGAAGAGGGTGTGGATAATTTATACTATACGCTTAGGTCATTTAACAAAGGTGGTAATACGGATGCTAATTACCAAGAATATAAATTCGACCGGAAATTAGGAGACATTAAAGATCTTAATGATTTAGATTTTGGTTATTATTATAATCCTACCTTATATACGAGTTATAAAAATAAACCTCCTAAAGAGGTTTTAAAGACGATCAATAATATGATAGGAGAAATATTTTTATGGGATAAACCGGTATATCAATATTACATAGACATAGCCGAAATCATCGATCATTTTCCTATGGCAAAAAAAGATTTAGATAAATATGGCGGAATGGCTCTTGACGGATTATCCAATAAGTTCTATTCCAATAGAAATAATAAACGTAATGAGATGTATGCAAAATATGATAAGTTGCTAGACGAACCGATTTCTATGTACAATCCAAATCAGATAATGCTTAAAGATACGAGTAAGTATTTGACAACACCGATTAATCATGATAGGTTTCGTTTTTTTACCGATAACGTACCTTTCATTCAGATCGTTCTAAGCGGGTATGTTCCGGCTTATTCAGAATTCCTTAATTTTTCGGCTAATATGAATATGGATATTCTTAAAGTAATTGATTATGGAATAAATCCGGCATATTTAATAACTTGGGAGCAAAGTCATTTGCTGTCAAACACATATTCTAACGATTATTATGCGACGTATTACGGTAATTTAAAGCCATATATTATTGATACCTATCATTATGTTAAGGCTGCCTTAGCGGATGTTTACGGAGAGGAAATCATCAGTCGGGATGTAATTTCCGAAGGTGTAGTAAAAGTGGGATACGCTAATGGTATTGATATTATCATAAATTATACGAGTGATACCTATGAATATGAAGGACAACAGGTTAATCCGCAGGATTATTTAGTAGGAAGTGGGGATAAATGATGAAAAAAAGCATAAGAGTAATTCACAACAGAAAAGTAATGTTAGGTATTTTATTTATTCTCCCGTGGATTGTTGGATTTTTAGTTTTTACAATTTATCCGATAGTATATTCCTTGTATTTAAGCCTGCAAAGTGTAAAAATAACGGCGCATGGAATTGTGACTACATATAATGGTTTTGCGAACTATCAGCGTGCATTTGTCATTGATAGGGTGATGATTAATTATTTACTGACATTTCTTTGGGATTCAATATTTAAGATAATTGTCATCAATGTTTTTGCGTTAATATTTGCGTTAATATTAAATACCAGAATTATCGGTCGGGGAATATATCGCGTGATCTTTTTCCTTCCGGTTGTTATAGCGTCCGGTCCGGTTATCACGGAGTTGGTTAATCAAAATATTCTTGTAATACCGGGAATAGAAAATTTTGCCGTAATCGAAATGTTTTCTCAGTTCTTTGGCATGGGATTTGGGAAATTAATTGTTAATATCTTCAGCGATTTAATTTATATGTTCTGGTTTTCCGGTGTTCAAATAATCGTCTTTTTGGCTGTGTTGCAAAAGATGAATCCTGATATATATGAAGCAGCCGGAATAGATGGTGCGTCTTCCTGGGATTCTTTCTGGAAAATAACCCTTCCTGCCTTAAAACCGGTGATTTTAATTAATATCATCTATACATTTATCATGCTTGCCACCTTTGCTGATAATCCCGTTATCATCGAAATAAAAGCAAAGATGATTAGCGTCGTTTCTGAAGAAGGTTACGGATATGCCTCAGCCCTCGCCTGGATCTATTTTATAGCGTTAATGTTGGTTGTCGCCGCCTTTTTTGGCATATTTATGATTCGCCGCGGCAGTCAACCAAAGGTCTCATTTTATGCTGAGGGTTATGTATACAATACAACTCGTTATGAATATAAAGATACATTCTTTAATACAAACAAGCTAATGATTAAGGCTAAAAAGCGTCTTGTAGGATCATCGGCAAACAACGGTTTAATCATGAGAGCCTTTGTCTATTTGTTAATAACCGTTGTCGCCTTTAGTTATCTTTATCCGTTTATCTATTTAATTTTAAAAAGTTTTCACAGTCCGCAGGATGTTATAGACCCTACAATAGGTTTAATACCTTCGGGATTATATATGGGTAATTTTGAAAGAGGATTCCGGGTCATCGGTTTTTGGTCAGCTTTAAAGGAATCATTAAAAGTCTCTTTATTGCCTTCATTTGCTCAAGTAGTATCAACTTCCGTAATCGGTTATGGATTATCCAGATATAACTTTAAGGGTAAAAAGATTATCATCGTCCTCATTTTATTTACATTTATTATACCGCCGCAAGTATTAATGATTCCAACTTATATCTTTTATGTCGATTTAGGAATTATAGGTAATGTTTTATCTTTTATCCTACCGTCACTTTTCGGTCAAGGAATAAAAAGTGCAATCTTTATCATGATTTTTTATCATTTTTTTAATATGATCCCTAAAGTTTTAGATGAGGCTGCAGAAATTGACGGTGCTTCCCCGTTTAAGATCTTTTATCGAATTGCATTGCCACTTGCCATACCGGCGGTCATCGTTGTCTTTCTCTTTTCATTTGTCTGGTATTGGAATGAAACTTATTTGACTTCTCTTTATCTGCCAGATTCCAATACCTTACCAAGACAATTAAGTGTATATGCAAAATCATTTAGATCATTATACCCTGATACCGGCAATCAGGCTTCGGATTATATCGATCACTTAAACGAAGCAGCTTATATGGCGGGTACATTGATCAGTATTCTACCGTTACTGTTTATTTACTTCATTCTCCAAAGATGGTTTGTTGAAGGTGTGGACAGAACCGGTATCGCAGGAGAATAGAATTATGAAAAAAGGATTAACAGGTCTTTTAATTATAATTAGTATTATCTTTATCACTTCCTGTGGTAAAGATAATACTAAGAAAACGACAATTGAAGAAACAACAACTACCACAGAAGCCTTAAGTGAAGTGGATCAGGCTATTTTGGCGGAAATGAGAGCCTCGTTTAATTTCTTCTGGAATCAGGTTAATAATAACCCAAATTCAAGCGGATATGGTCTTATTAATGACAGAGCTCCGGGAAATTCTACCCTTGCATCTATCGCTTCGGTCGGTTTTGGTCTTGTTGCCATACCCATCGGTATCGAAAACGGATGGATAACGAGAAATGAGGGAGAACAAAGAGTATTAGGGACACTTAAGACCTTTGAAAATTTATATCATAAGGAAGGATTTTATTTTCACTTTCTAAATATGAATACCGGTCTAAGGGCTGGTAATAGTGAAATTTCGATTATTGATACAGGTTTGTTTATTGCCGGAGCTTTGTTTACCGGAGAATATTTTGGCGGTGAAATTAAAGAAAAAGCTGATTTATTATATGGCAGAATAAACTGGAATTGGTTTATTGACCCGGTAAGAAAAATGTATTACATGGGATATCATCCTGATAGTAATCCGAAATTCAGAGGTCATTGGGATTTCTATGCCGAACAGTTAATTCTTTATGTCTTAGGAGCGGGTACTCCTAATTCGGATTATCGTATTGATAAATCGGTATACTATTCTTTTAATCGGCGAAAAGCATCCTATGGCGGCGGAGATACTTTTATCAGTTCATGGTTTGGCTCACTATTCACCTATCAGTATTCTCACGCCTTCGTTGATTTTCGGAATATTGTCGATAAGAATGGTGTTAACTGGTTTCAAAATTCCGTAAATGCGACGATTGCCAACAGGCAATACGCAATTGATGAGAGTGACACCTTTAAAACATTCGGCGAGAATTCATGGGGGATGACCGCATGTGACGGTCCTAAGGGTTATAGCGGTAAGTATGGTGCTAAGCCATCAGGATTTGATGATAACCAACATGTAAATGACGGTACGATACCACCAAGTGGCGCTATCGGATCAATTGTTTTTTTAGAGGATAAGGTAAAGGATGCCATCATGTATTTTGAAACCATTAATGGCTTAAAGGGAACATATGGTTATAAAGATGCCTATAACTTTGAAAATGAACAACCATGGATAGCACCTGATGTCATCGGTATTAATAAGGGTATCACATTGCTGATGTTAGCGAATTATCAAAATGAATTTGTTTGGGATACTTTTATGGAAATTGAATATATTCAAGATGGTTTGGATAATCTGGAATTTACTGAGGTATAAGAAATAGTCAAGTAAAGCTTGACTATTTCTGTTATAATATTGTTATTATTGGTAAAGGTTGTGTAATATGTTAGTATCCGAGTTCTTAATAAAACCCGCTTCGGCATCATGCAATATAGATTGTGAATATTGTTTTTATAAAGATATCAGTAATAACCGGGATGTTAAAGATTACGGCAATATGTCACTTGAGACATTGGAAATAATCGTTAAGAAAGCTTATACGGAAACAGAACGCAGTGTCATTTTCGGTTTTCAAGGCGGAGAACCGCTGCTTGTGGGTATGGACTTTTATCTTCATTTTTTTGAATATATTTATAAATATAATAAGAAAAATATTCCGACCACTGTAACCATTCAAACTAACGGAATTTTAATTAATGATGAATGGGCAAAGCTATTTAAAAAATATCATGTATTAATCGGAATTTCATTAGACGGACCGAAAGATATCCATAATCTTTTACGGGTGGGTTTTTTAAGAAAACCGACACATGATGATGTATTAAAAGGAATCGAGTGTTTAAAAAAATATCATGTCGAATTTAATGTCCTGACTGTCATAAGTAAATATGTCGCCCGAAATATTACTGGAATCTATCAATATTTTAAAGAACAGGAATTTAATTTTCTTCAGTTTATTGAAGTGCTAGATCGTAAATTTATACAGGATGGTATGGAAAGTTACTCCTTAAATAATGATGATTACTACTTATTTCTATCCACCTTATTTGAACTTTGGTATGATGATATATTAAAAGGACGATATATATCGATTAGAAATTTTGATGTAATGATTCATAAATTATTGGGTAACGAAACCCTCGTGCCTTGTTTTAATAAAGGAGTGTGTCAAAACCAGAATATTATCGAAGCTAACGGAGATGTTTTTTCCTGTGATTTTTACGTCACTGAAAAATATGTTCTGGGAAATATTCTTGATGACTCTTTAGAAAATATCTTAAAAAATAAACGTTCTTTGGAATTTATCAAAGAAAGCACGACTATTCCCGACGAATGCAAAAGGTGTAAATATTTTTCATTATGCCGTAACGGTTGTAAAAGATACCGGATCAATGGAAAATATTATTATTGTGAAGCTATTTATAAGTTTTATGATAATTACATAAATAAATTATTGGTTATAAAAGAAATCGTAAAAAACAATATCTGATATTTACAAACAATGTAAAACATAGTATATTATATCATCAGTCGAAACGTTTCGATAAAGGTGGAGGATTAACATGAAGTACGAAAATAAGATTAAACTTAATACCGTCTCCAATGGGGGAATAGGTTTTAATATACTTGAATCAGGTGATGTGGCCACCATTCAAAAGAAAGATGTGCAGATAAATTTATTACGGGGAAATAACCTGGAAGGTTCTTGCAGTAATCTCTTTTTACGTATTTTGGAAAACAACGAAATCTTTTATACTAAAATGATCGGTGTTGATTCGCCTGGTAAGTATTATATAGAGAATAACCAGGTTTTTTATAAAGGTGTATTTAAAAATGTTTCCTACAAGGTTACCTTAAGTGTCTTAGATAATATCTGGTTTTGGGATGTTGAACTAAATAATATTGGTGTAGAGGACGTTAAAGTCGATGTTATTTATGGACAGGATGTCGCAATTGCTAACGGGGGCAGTGTTAGAAATAACGAGGCTTATGTATGCCAGTATTTAGATCATAAGGTATTTAACCATGAATTGGGATACACCGTATGTACCAGACAAAATCAAGGTAAACCGCATTTTCTGCAAATTGGTTCATTAACGAAAAATATTGCTTATTCCACCGATGGGTTTCAGTTTTTTGGTTTGGATTACAAAGTTACGAATGAACCGGTATCTTTAAAGAAGGATACCCTAGCAAACAGTAATTACCAGTATGAATTTGCTTATATTGCTTTACAATCAGAAAGAATTGATTTAAGTTCAACTGTAAATATGACTTTTTATGGTTTATATAATGATGAAATTTATGAGGTATCCACAAGTCCCCGTTTTCTAGACGAAATAACGATGGCTCATAGGAATTTATCCATCGGAAAATATCAAGGCACGGGCATAAGTATTAGTAGAAAGATTTATTTCAGCAATATATTAGATTCTCTTCCTCTGACAAATGAGGAAATTGATGAATTATATCCGCATAAAAGACATGCGGAAAAAGAAAATGATACTTTACTTTCCTTTTTTAGTGACAACAGCAGTCATGTTGTATTAAAAGCTAAGGAAGTATTAGTTGAAAGACCCCATGGCCAAATGCTTGTGACCGGAAATAATTTAATCATGAAAGAGACATTTATTTCTTCAACAAATTATATGTTTGGTGTTTTTAATTCGCATATCGTTGTCGGTAACACCAATTTTAACAAGTTTCTGACAAATAACCGTAATCCGTTAAATATTCAAAAAATTTCCGGTCAAAGAATGTTTGTTGAGATAAATGGTGAATATAAACTTCTTGGTGTGCCATCGCTTTTTGAAGTAGGGGTTAACTATGCCAAATGGATATATAAATTACCTGAAGACACAATAATTATAACTTCAATGGTCTTAGTCGATTCTCCGCAAATTATTTTAGATGTAAAATCTGAAAAGGGTCTTAAATATAATTTCTTGTTGACCAATCATATCGTTTTAGGACCTAACGAATTTGAGCATCCGTTTATCGTTAGAACTCATAATAATGTGCTTGAATTTACGCCGAATCCTAAAGCAATGTGCAGTCAAAAGTATCCTAATTTAACTTACAGAATGATTATGTCTCAGAATTTTAAAATTTATAATGATGCTGTTTTTTATAACGACAATATCTGTCGAAATGAACCGTTAGTAAATTTAGAATTAAAAGAGACCGATTCATTTAGGATGATAATACAAGGATGTATTGACGGTAAAGAAATAAAGGTCGCGGAATATGATTTGGAAGCTGAAAAAGCGCGATATTTACATTATATAAAGAGAACAATTAATAACTTTAAACTAACAATTGATAATGAGTATCAGGATGAAGTTGATAAGTTCAACGATATCGCCGTATGGTATACTCATAATGCTTTGATCCATTATGCTTCTCCTCATGGTTTGGAACAATATAACGGAGCAGCCTGGGGTACTAGGGATGTGTGCCAGGGACCGGTTGAATTATTTCTATCAACACAAAAATATCAAGCCGTAAGAGATATCTTATTAAAGGTTTATTCGCATCAGTTTATCCATAACGGTGATTTTCCGCAATGGTTTATGTTTGATAAATATTATCAGATTCAGGCTCATGACAGCCATGGTGATATTATTGTCTGGCCTTTAAGAATTCTGGCTATGTATATATTGACAACCTCTGATTTATCGATATTAGAGGAAAAAGTCAGCTATACCGATTTACAGAAAAATGATTTCACAAAAGAGCGTTATAGTATTTTAGATCATGTTTTTAAACAGATAAAGGCAATTAAGGATAATTTTATTCCGGGTACTTATCTTTCATGTTATGGAGGGGGGGACTGGGATGATACATTACAACCGGCGAATAAAACATTGACGAAAAGTATGGTAAGCGGTTGGACTGTTGCTTTAACCTATGAAGCGATGAATCTATTTTCTAGAGCCGTGAAGACATATGATAAAATAATTGCTCAAGAAATTGAGGAATTAGCCGAAAATATTAAAAAGGATTATCATACTTTATTAGTTAAGGATGATATTCCTAGCGGCTTCATCTTATTTACAAATGATTCCTTAAAGTATATGTTACATCCTTTAGATAACGAAACAGGTCTGAAATATCGGCTGTTGCCGTTTAATCGAGGTATAATCAGTGAATTATTGGATAAAGACAAAATAGATAATTATTTGGAAATAATCGATAAACAACTAAAGCATCCTGACGGTGTAAGATTAATGGATAAACCTGTTCAATATAAGGGTGGTATAAATACTTATTTTACAAGAGCTGAGACTTCCGCTAATTTTGGTAGGGAAATAGGATTATTATATGTCCATGCTCATATCCGTTATGTTGAGTTATTGGCTAAATTAGGTAAGAGTGATGATGTATGGAATAATCTCTTAAAGGTTAATCCGATAAACATTCATGAGGTTGTACCGAATGCCCTGAAAAGGCAAAGTAATTTATACTTCTCAAGTTCGGATGCCAATTTTTCTGACCGTTATGAGGCAGTAAAGGATTTTGATAAGGTTAGAACCGGTAAAATCGGTGTTAAAGGCGGATGGCGTGTTTATTCCAGTGGTCCGGGAATTTACTTAAATCAATTAATTTCTAATTGCCTTGGAGTAAGAGTATTGAATAATGATTTAGTACTCGACCCCGTACTGCCAAATAAACTAGACGGCTTAAAATTTAACTACCAGTTTGACGGTAAAGACCTTGAAATAACCTATCATATTAAAACCAATCAGATAAATAAGGTTATAGTTAACAAAAAGGAAATATCACTAGAATATCTTAATAATAAATATCGTGTTGGTGGTGTTATCATCAATAAGGATTTGTTAAATCAAAATAGTAATAAAATAGAAGTTTATTTATAATTATTCTTAATAATTAATGAAGTAAGGTTACTAACTATTGATAAATAAGTAGTAACCTTTTAATGTACATAAACTAATGATAACTGATAAAATAACGATATAAGTTTCATTTTATGAATTATTCTGATATACTTATATTGATTGCAATATTCAAGCTAAAATAACAAAATTATACAGATTTCAACAAGTTCATAATTATAAAATAAAAAGTGTTTATGGATAGTAAGTATATGAAAATTTATTACTAAGTAGATAAATAACAGAACAGTAGTTGATGTGGGGATTTCACTTGGAACAGTTTGGGTTACTGAAGCAACTGCATATTTTGGTAATTTAATTCAGATATCATGAGTGGAGCACTCATTGTTTTGGCGTAGGTGTTGGTATATCGGCAGCCTGTGAATATTCAACAATTGATCAATATGAAAAGAAGTTTTGGATTGGGTAGTAAATGGAATAAAGATTTATTTTAAAGGAGTGTATAATGAATTTAGATTTAGCGTTAAATTTTATAAATAATTTTAAAATTAACATAACAAAGAAATACGTTTTAAAAGGTTTAATAATTAATTTGTTCATTGTTTTTTTTACACTAATACTATTAAGTATTAATCATGAAACAGAAAATATTATCATATGCTCTTCAATCATTTTCATTAATATAGTTATGATAATGCTTTTATGTTTAAGAAAATATTGGTCCTTTAAAAATAGTTTTCTGATTTCATCGTTCAGATTGCAAAAAAGAGGTAAGCTCTTGGACGCAAATTAATTATGAGGATAACGAAAAATGATTAAATAAAATATATAATATTCTATTAAAATATGTGAAGAATAACCAAATAAAGAAAGTATGTATTGATAAAAACAAAAATATTCTAGATATTTTTGACCTTGAAAAGGTGGATAAATTTTTATTTGTTGTTACATTAGGAGATACTACATTCGAAATACCGTGTAGCTATACAGTAAAATTAACTCGATATTATGAAAGTCCAATTGGTATTAAAAAAGATAAAGATTTTAAAAAGGCTATTTCAGAATTGAGAAAATATATTAAGAGATTGAATGAAAATTAAATCAAAAGTTTGATACTAATTTGGAAATCCGATAGAAGTAAAATTTAGAAAACATTTTTGTATAAATTGCGGTAATAATCACGAAGTATAAAACATTTTAAAATAGTAAATTCAGAATCGCTTTAAGCAATTTTTATGGTTTTTACCCTTGGCGAAACAAACATTAGAGGAGATGTAAAATTTATTCATAAATTAATTAAGTAGACAGTCTTAATAAACTTTATATTTATCATGTTTCGCTCAAAACCCTAATAACTTCTTAAAGTAGATTTGAATCAAATCCCGGGTTAATCGTAATATAACATATCCTAATAGATTCTTAGATTATTTGATTTAATTTTTGTTTGTTTGTCATAACTTAAATTAACTGAAGCCCACTCTTGTGTAAGTGAAGTTTCAGTTTCAGAATAAGTTGAGGTTAATGATAAAAAGGGTAATTGTGTTGTTTTTAATTTTTATGTTACTTGGATGTTCATCACCGACATTTAAATATAACAATGAAGATTTAAGAAATAATATTGAAAATATAAAGATAGTTGATGATGTTAATAAAGAGTTTATTGAAGAAAATGATACTTATAAAATTGATTATCAAGTTTTAACATCACTTGATGAAATCGACAAAATTAATGATTTTATTTATGATTTATCAAAATTAGAATTTAAACAATTATATGGTGACCCAGAACGACAATTAAATGGGAGATGTATTATCCTAACATACGAAAATGGCGATTATGAAATTATCTGTCAGAGAAAAATGGAAAAATACAATATAAATAATTACTGTGATTTAGATGATTTTAATAAACTTATAGATAAGTATTTAAATAATTTTATGATAAATTTTATCTTTA
>JAWLBU010000019.1:0-43926 GCA_041687555.1 Haloplasmataceae bacterium
CAATATACAACATAAATTTTCAAAAATATTGACAAAAGAAAAGCCCGAATTCTCGAGCGTTTAATCTATTATTAATATATCGGTATTGTAAAACAACGGGAATAATACTAATTTTAAGAAATAATAAACATTATATTAATTGAAAAACCTATATATAATTATTAAATTATATATTAATTCTTAAGTTTTATATTTATTTTAAATAAAACAATAAAAACCCTTACAAAATTACTTGACTATATAAGTTAATACGTTTACAATATATATACAAGTATATTAAGGAGGACAGTAAATATGTTAAAAAAGGTACTATCATTATTTTTGTTATTAAGTATTAGTGCTTTATTGTTTGCTTGTGGTAATAAAAAGAATTCAGCAAGCACAACTACTGAAGAAACTACTACAACTACCCAAAATGGCGACAAAATTCCACCGGCATTCATAGGTGCTGTTGATGGAAAATTAGAGGGTGTTTCCCATTTGAAAGGGGAAGAAATAAACATTTTAGATGACGTAACAGCAAGGGATAATATCACATCTTCTAACGTAACTGTAACAATAATTGATTATGATGGCTATGATAATACAGTTCCAGGTGTGTATACAATTACGATTCAAGCTGAGGATGAAGCTGGTAATAAATCAACTGTCACAAAAGAGGTTACGGTTTTAGATACACTTGAAAGAACGCTTAGTGCGATTCTTATTGGTGATGATTTCACAGAGTATGTATACAATGATACAAATGCGTTAACATACACCACTTCCGGTACTGCATTTAGAATGTATGATTATGTCCAAGTTATGACAAAAGACTTCTTTGTTACTGAATATAACGAGCATAAAGCTGAACATACTTATAATGCTTTAATTCCTTTCTTCCCTAATGGGGTAATTGTCATAACTGACAATGACTTTAATGTTAAATTAGTAAGAATTGCGGCAGGAGCTATTTTAGAAATTAGTGCTGACAATCAAGTGAAAACCGAAGGATTAACATGGACTAATACTATTGATGCTGCTAATGGTGGCGGTAACTTCAAAGGTATTATAGAAACTCTTGAATCAGTTATACCTGATGGAGGTTACATAATGTTTACTGGTAACGCTCCTGATGAAACAGGTAGAAAGTTCTTGATTAGAAACTTCTTCTATACCGGTTATGCAGGTGGAGCAATTACAGCGGAACAATTTGATGTTAATGTTACTGAATTAGAGATCGAACTTGATGAAGATTATAAAGAAATTATTGCGGTACCTGATAAGATTCCTGCTCCAGTCTTAAGCGTAAACAGACATGTTCTAAGTTGGGAAGCAATACCAAATGCGAAAGAATATGAAATTTATGTTGATGGTGAGTTAAAAGAAACAATTACGGCAACGACATATGCCTTGGCTAACCTAGAATTACAATTGACACCGGAGGGTGAAGCCGGTTATAGTATTACGGTAAAAGCAATTACGAAAGATATGTTCCAATGGTCGACTTCCGATTTATCAGAACCTGTAATATATAAACAAATCGAAATTCAACCTCTGACAGCACCGGTAGTAAGTGTTGATGGTACGACAGTAACTTGGGATCTAGTAACCGGAGCTGCTTCATATGATGTATATATTTCATATGCAGGTAAAAATGTGAAACTTGGTAATACTACTGAATCTACATTTGATTTAGCTTCATTCGCAGCTGAATATGTTGGTTATGTAAATGTTTATGTCAAAGGTATTGGTGATAACGAACATTATGATTCTGACAATTCTAATGCTGAACAAGTATTCTTAGGTGAAGTTGAATCATTTACAGTAGGTGGTCAGACAGTAGATGTCGTTCGTACCACTGCTTATAACTACTTTATTAGAAGAAATACAGATTATGCACTGGATAAAACTGGTTTTGCTAATGCTCCATTCATATTCTTAATTACTGATATCTATAATATTAAGAATGCTAACTTTGGGGCAAATGCTACAGAAGCTTTTAGTACAGTTGTTGTATTAGATAGTGAAGGTAAACCAAAATTAATTAATAATATTCTTGGTAAACAAACATGGAAACTTGGCGAAGGCTGGATAACTGATGACACATATGCAAATAATGGCGCACAATTATCTAACGTTGCAAATATTTTAGCCGAAGCCGATATGTTATTGATTGGTAAAAATGGTTCTACAGTAACTGTCACATTTACTGATCAAACAACGAAAGCAGTAAAAGCAAGAGACTTCGTAGCTTACCATTATGTCAATCCATGGACTAATTACGAAGGAACCGAAGGATGGAGAAGTTTCCCTAACTTTATCGATCCAACTAACGTTACGTATGAAATAACACAAAAATAACCGTGCAATTTAATTAATTGATTATAAGTGAAATATGTCCAAGAAAAAAACTTGGACATATTTTAATCTTAAAATATCTATACATTTAAATTTGAGTAATTATTGTTATATAATGAACAAAATTAACTATTGTTTCTGTTTAAAAACATTAATATATAAAGATGTTTTACTTTAACTTATTATTTCCTAAATAATCAGTCTAATTACATGAGGTAGCCGGAATAAAAACAACTTGACTAGTCAAGTTAAATAGTTTATAATCTAATTGATAAAAGACTATTAGTCAGGAGGAAGAAGTTTATATGAAGAAAATCTTTATTTCCATACTTGTACTAGTGTTTATTGCTTGCTTCATTATTTTTTCAGTAAGTGATGTAAACGCTAACACTGATTATCAAAACAAACCTTTCCAAAAGTCAGTTTTTGATAATGCAAGTAGCGATGATTTAAGCTATGAAGATTACCGACAGATACATGAAAAAAATTATCCAGAAGTTACAATAAACGTTGATATAAAAGATTTTATTTATACAAATGGTATTTATGATGTAGAACCTTATGTTGATAATTTCAGCGATGACTTTAATGTTTCTAATGAAGGTTTGTATCTTCCGGAAAGTGGTGATGTTACATTTAAGGTGAATGCTGACCAATCTGGATATTATAATATAAAAGTTTTTTATTATACTGTTGAAGGTAGAAGTGCTGCCATTTCTAAAGGGATCATGATTAACGGAACTTTTCCCTTTGTCGAAGCAAAAAATATTCAGTTTTCCCGAGTTTGGAAAGATGAGTTTAATGTTTCTGATAAAAGAGAAAAAGGAAAGAATGATTTAAAACCACAACAGGAAGAAGTTAAAATATGGACAAGCGATGTTGTAAAGGATAAACAGGGACTTTACAATGAGGCATATCAGTTCTATTTTAATGAAGGTTTGAATGAGATCACTTTTACAAGTAATCGTGAGCCGATTGTTATCGGAAAAATTGAGTTATTCCAAGAAAAGGAATTATTAAGTTATGAAGAATCACTAAAAAATAATTTGGATTTAGGATATCAAAAGATAGTAGGTCAAACGATTAAAATCCAAGGAGAAAATGCTTATCATAAATCTTCCCCAACATTAGCCCCTACAGCAAACTTTTCTAATTATAAAGTTGAACCATTTGTCGAAGATTTGACACTTTATAATACAATAGGCGGTGTGAACTGGCGGATACCCGGTGACTGGATTTCTTGGGAAGTGGAAGTACCAAAACCCGGCTTGTATAATCTGACTTTTAAAGTTTTACAAAACTTTAATCGGGGGATGTCATCCACAAGAACACTATATATCAATGATGAAATTCCTTTTGAAGAAGTTAGATATTTAACCTTTGATTATGATTCTGATTGGCAAAATGTAACCTTAGGTGGGGAAGAACCTTATTTCTTCTACTTAAAAGAAGGGAAAAATACGATTAAGTTAGAAGCAAATATCGGTGTCTACGGACCTATTACAAGAAATGTTCAAGCTACCATCGCTGATTTACGAGGATTATACCGAGAAGTCGTTATGAAAACAGGGTTAAATCCTGATCCATATCAGGACTATTTGCTTTCTCGTTACATTCCAGATTTATATGAGAGAATTCAAAGAAATATCGATAATTTAAAAAATGCTAAAAAACAGGTTATTAATATTGCCGGTGAACGGACACAATTAATTTCCACATTTGACCGCACATTACTGCAATTAAAGAGATTTATGAAATCAGAAAAGAATATTCAAAATAGTTTAAGAGAATTTGAACAAAATCTTTCTTCTCTTGGTTCATGGGTAATGTCAGTGTCCGAGCAACCTTTATTAATCGATTATATTCAAGTACATGATGAATATGCCAAATTGCCAAATGTAAGATTTAATTTCCTTGAAAAAATATGGCATCAGTTAAAAATGTTTATAGCATCATTTAAAAATGATGGAGGATTAAACAGTAATGTAAAGGTTGATGGACCGACTATTACAGTATGGATTTCAACCGGAAAAGATCAGGCTAAAGTATTAAGACAACTCATTGATGAATCCTTTACGGTGGATAAAAATATCAATGTTAATTTAAAATTAGTAAGCCCTGGTGCTTTACTACCGGCTACTCTTTCCGGAAACGGGCCTGATATCTCTATTGGTGTCGGAGAAAATTTACCTGTAAATTGGGGAATAAGAAATGCAATCCAAGATTTAACGGTATTTGAAGACTTTGATACTGTCAGCAAATCGTTTCATGAGAGTGCGCTAACACCATATACTTTTCAAAATAAAGTCTATGCTTTACCTGATACACAGGATTTCCTTGTGACATTTTATCGGGAAGATATTTTAAATGATATTGGCATAACGGAAATACCGAAAACATGGAATGACGTTATTGATATGCTTCCAGTACTCCAAAAAAACTATTTAGATTTTTATCTTCCAAATAATCAAGGAAGTTTAAACCCGGTTTTATATTCGATGATTTTACAAAATGGCGGATCATTATATTTAGAAGAAGGTAAATATTCTGGAATGATGGAAGAAGAAAGTGCCAAATCATTCGTGGATTTTACAAAATATTATGTTGATTATGGTTTTGTTCTATATGCGAATTTCGTAAATCGATTCAGAAGTGGTGAAATGCCGATAGGTGTATCTTATTATACTGATTACAATACCCTATCCGTATTTGCGACAGAAATTAATGGCTTATGGAGTTATGCACCGATACCCGGAACAAAACAAAGTGACGGAGCAATTAATAATTACTCAACTTCTAGAACCACTGCTACTGTTATGATGAGTAATAGTAAAGAAAAAGAGGCAGCTTGGGAATATATGAAATGGTGGCTCGGAGATGAAGCTCAATTAAATTATGCAAGAAATATGGAGGCTATCTTAGGAGCGGCTGCCAGATATCCGACTGCCAATTTAAAGGCGTTTGAAAATCTGCCATGGCCAACAAAAGATTATATGGTATTGAAGGAACAAAGAGAGAAAGCTAAAGGAATTCCGGTAGTACCAGGAGATTACATCGTCGGCCGCTATATTGATAATGCCTTTAGAGCTGTTATTAATGATGATTTAAATCCTTATGACAGTTTGTATAATTATCATGTTAAGATTAACCGAGAATTAGAACGTAAACGAAAAGAATTTGGATATTAGAATGGTGGTAGGTTATGAAAAAGTTTAAAAATATTAATAAAAAGAAAAGTAGAGAAATATTGATTAAAAATATAAAAAAGAATAAAGTCGTTTATTCTATGGTCGCGCCATTCTTATTGATATTTACCGTATTTACCCTTCTTCCTGTCTTGATTTCTTTTATGTTGAGTTTTACTTCATATGATTTACTGCAATTACCGAAATTCGTCGGTTTAAGTAACTACTTAAATCTGTTTTTAAATGATGAGGTTTTTATAATAGCCTTAAGGAATACCTTTATTTTAGCAGTGGTAACAGGACCGATATCTTACTTTATGGCCTTTGTTTTTGCATGGCTGATTAATGAGTTGCCATCAAAAATAAGATGGATAATCACCTTAATCTTTTATGCCCCATCAATTTCTGGTAATGCCTATCTGTTATGGGGATTAATATTTTCAAGTGATATTTACGGTTACTTTAACTCATTCTTGCTAAATTGGGGTATCATAGACACACCTATTTTATGGTTACAAACTCCGGAGTATGCTTTACCCATTTTGATTGTTGTGCAATTATGGTTGAGTTTAGGAATAACCTTCCTATCATTTATCGCCGGACTTAAAACCGTTGATCATTACTTATATGAAGCAGCCGCTATTGATGGTATCAGAAATCGTTGGCAAGAATTATGGTATATCACATTGCCACAAATGAAACCACAATTAATGTTTGGTGCTGTTATCCAAATCACATCTTCTTTAGGGATTTCGGCGGTTTCAATTAATTTGTTAGGTAATCCTTCCGTAGAGTATTCAGGACATACAATCGTAACACATTTATTAGACTTTGGACCGGGCTCTACACGTTTGGAAATGGGTTATGCTTCAGCCATAGCAACAATATTATTTATAATAATGGTCGGAGCCAATCTATTGGTACAGAAAATCTTAAGAAGGGTGGGTTCATAAAATGAATGACAACATTAAAGAATCAAATATTATGTTAAACAATGATCAGGATGATGTCCTAACTTCTCTAAAGTCGTTAGAATCTTCATGGTTGAAAAAATCACATTTGAAAGGAAAGATTAAAAGAAAGGTTAGATTAAGTCGTTCCTGGTATGGTGATATAATTTTAACGATTATAATAACAATTTTCGCTATGTACAGCGCTTATCCATTGTTATTTACTATTTTTAACTCTTTAAAACCTTTGGATGAAATCTTTATTTTCCCACCTAAATTACTTCCAAACAATATCACATTTGATAATTTCGTTGATTTGTTTAATTTAATTGGAGATTCACAAATACCAATTACAAGATATTTGTTTAATACGATATTTATTACGATAATTGGAACGGCTGGGCATATATTTTTAGCTGCCTTAGCTGCTTACCCCCTTGCTAAAATAGATTTCCCGGGGAAAGTATTAATTAATCAAATTGTTATTTATTCATTGATGTTTTCTACAGCCGTAACATCAATTCCAAACTATATGGTTGTTAATTGGTTAGGTCTAATTGATAGTCCCTGGGCGATTATTATCCCATCGTGGGGATTTACTTTAGGACTATTTCTAATGCGGCAATTTATGGTTCGGATACCTAATGAATTGTTAGAAGCTGCCAAAATGGACGGTGCAGGAGAATATAGGATTTTCTGGAGTATTGTCATGCCACTTGTTAAGCCGGCATGGTTGACTGTAATCATCCTTCTTTTCCAACAATTGTGGTCAACTGATGGTGGAACATATATCTTTACTGAAACATTAAAACCTTTAAGTTTTGCACTGTCACAAATTGTTAATGGCGGAATTGCCAGAACTGGTGCTGCGGCAGCAGTATCGGTAGTAATGCTTATCGTCCCAATAACTGTCTTTGTCATAAATCAAAGTAGAATTATTGACACGATGTCCACATCAGGATTGAAGTAGGAGGGATATGATGAAAAAAACGATATCATTTATTATACTATTATTTATATTTTCATCAGGTTTCTCAGTTAAAGCAAACTATAACTATTCCCCATATGGTGATGTAATTGAGTCGGCAAGCAGTATGTCCCCAGCTCGTGTTATCAGTAATTCTAACTTTCTTGATGTTAACGGTAATAAAGCAGAAATTGTTTTAGGCGATATTAAAGATGTTCACAACTACAATGATCAGATTTATCTTGCTGATGCGACAAATAACTTAATTCTGGTATTAAACAGTGAATTTAGACTGATAGATACCTTCCCAAAAAAAGTTGATGATGTCATACCTGAAGGTTATCAATTAAATAAGCCATCAGGAATCTACATTTTTGATAAAAAGCTTTATGTGGCTGATACTGAAAATGAAAGAATAGTCGTATTTGATATAGAAACTAAAGAGCTTGTATTAGAAGTGAAGAATCCACAAGATCCAACCTTTGAAAAAGTTAAATTTAAACCTTTAAAATTAACTGTTGATCGAACTGGAAGAATGTTTGTTATAGCCTTTGACATTTTCGAAGGAATAATGGATTTTAATCCCGATGGGACCTTTAGTCGATTTTATGGGACTAATACCATTACGATGAATTTTTTTGAAGCGTTAGTGTATCGTTTTTCTTCACAGAAACAAAAAGCTAAACAATCATTGAAATTACAAACCTCGTTTGTGAATTTAGATATTGATCCATATGGTTATGTGTATGTAGTATCTAAACCTGATGTATTAGAGCCAGTAAAGAAATTAAACTTTAAAGGAATCGATGTCTTAAACAAAAGTGGTTATGTTCTGCCATATGGCGATGCACAAGTAGAGGAATATGATAATACCGTCCCTTTAGGTCGAAGTAATATTGTAGATGTAGCAGTTAGTCCTAATGGTAATTTCTTTAGTATCCTTGATAGTAAACGCGGTAGAGTTTTTTCCTATGACAATGAAGGTAACTTATTATATATATTTGGTCAAATAGGTAGCCAAAATTCGATGTTTAAACAACCAAACAGTTTAACTTATTATCAAGATAAAATCATTGTCACTGATAATATGAATAAAAGTATCGTTGTTTTTGAACCGACTGAATTTGGAAAACTGATAAACGAAGCTACAAATCTCTATTTAAATTCTAAATATCTTGAAGCTAAAGAAATTTGGCAAGAGGTATTAAAACTTAATTCTAATTATTTTCTTGCATATACCGGGATTGGAAAAGCCCAATTAAGAGAAGGTAATTATGAAGATGCCATGAAAAACTTAAAACTAGGTCACGATTACTATAATCATTCTATTGCTTATGAACAGTATCGAAATGATAAGCTAGATAATATTACCCCATATGCATTAGTAGTTGCCTTTATAGTAATTGGTTACATTTTTTTTAAATCATTTAAAAATTCTGTTGTAAGGGAAATAGAAGGGGGCGAGTAAAAATGAATTATATTTTAAGTAACATTAAGAAAAAAATTACTAAGGAAAAAATAACACATTCATTTAAAGATATTATTATTACACCATTTTATATTCTTACTCATCCTCTTAAGGGATTTTACGAGTTTAAAATGGAAAAGCTAAGGAAAAGTTATGTAGCAATTTTCTACTTAGTAATGATGGTTTTGACGCAAATAATTTCTTATAACGGGAAAGGTTTTTTTGTTAACACTAATAACCCCATCAATTTTAATGCTTTTAGAATAACTTTATTGGTTTTAGTACCAGTAGCACTTGTGACAATCGGAAATTGGTCAATAACTTCGTTATTTGACGGAAAAGGGAAAATGATTGATATCTTTTCTGTTATTACATATTCATTTGCTCCGTATGTTTGGATTACACTTCCTAATATTGTTTTCAGTAATTTTATTACATTAGATGAAGTTGGTTTTTATCAAGCTTTTTCGATGATTGCCATTGTCTTAACAGGATTTATGATCTTTTTTGGTCTCTTAGTAATACATGAATATGGTTTATTAAAAACCATAGTAACTTTAATATTTACTGTATTAGCAATGGGAGTAATCATTTTCATCGTATTCCTATTCTTAACAATATTCCAGCAAATTTATTCATTCCTTTATTCCGTATATAGGGAATATGTAATGAGATTCTTATAGGAGGTAAAAGTTATGATGGACAAAAATTATTTTTATACACTTCCTTTCTATAAGAAAGTCTTGTATAAAATTAAGGATAAAATCAAAAACATTAGAATAAATTACTTTAAATTGGCATCACTTTTGGCTTTCGTCTTATTTATCTTTGTATTATGGCTATTTACGGTAAAAAGTAAAGTATTTGTTCCAAGTAGAGATCCTTATGATAAAACAGGTTTTGTTAATAAAGAAGATTTCAAACATAGTACAGTCACTATGGATAACGCCAGATTTACTTTTGAACTAGACAGTGAAACAACGCATTTTGCCATAACCGATAAATTAACCGGAGTAACCTGGAGTTCCATGCCAAGTGGCGACATATCTGATATGCCAAATGCAGTTAAAGAACTGTTTATATTATATTATGAAAGAACCTTAGAAAGTCCTAAACCGATGAGCGTTAATAATGAAAGTATCAAGTATGGTAAATACGCTTTTAGAATATCGGATAACAATGTAGAAGTTCTGTATATCGTTGGTGGAAAACATGAAACGACAGTTAGTGATTTGCCACAAAAGATTTCTGTGGAGAAAATGGAAGAGAAAATCTTGCCTACGCTAAATGAAGTAGCGAAAAATGATTCTAAGGTTAAAAGAAATTTACGATTCCTAGAATCACAATATATCTTATATGAAACTGAAAACGAAAGATATTATTTGTTAAGAGCTATAGATAGTTCCGATGGAATTCAAATCCTTTATGATTTATTATTCAAGTATGGTGGCTATACAAATGAAGATTTTGCCGAAGATAGCGAAAAATTTGGTTTTGAAGCTGAACCGGTGATTCCGGAATTTGAGTTTAGCGTCAAATATACCTTAACTGATAAAGGACTGGATTTTAAATTAATTAATGATTCTATCGTTGAAAATACTGTTTTTCCTATAGCTTATATCGATATTTTGCCTTATTTTGGCAGTGGAAATATTAACTCCGACGGCTTTATGGTTATACCGGATGGTTCAGGAGTTCTAATTGATTATAAAAATGAGAAATATAATTCGACTTATAGTAAAAAAATCTATGGAAGAGATAATGCCATAACATCAACAAACATTAAATTGCCTGAAGAACAGAAAGAATTATCACTTCCAATGTATGGCGTTAATAATAATGGTGCTAGCTTTATTCATTTAATTGAAGAAGGTGCTGCAATGTCTTATCTGAACGCCGGGTTTAAAACAGAGTATAGTAATAATGATTTAAAACATAAATATCCGTATATTAATTATCGTTACTATATTCGTGAACGTGATGCTTATATTTTCTCGGGCCTTGGTTCAAATCAAAAAGTTAATGTTTGGACCGAACATTATAATAAGGAAGATTTTAGTTCGAAATTCATGTTTATGACAAACGACGATCAGTCATATGTGGGAATGGCTAAGTCATATCAAGACTATCTGATTGAGAAAAATATTCTCCATAAAAATGGAGATACAACAAAAGAAGGAGTCTTTAATCTGACGCTATTAGGTGGTTATAAGACAACAGCCCATTTCTTCGGAATTCCTTATGAGAAAGTAGAATCCTTGACAAATACAAATCAGGCTCAAAAAATCGTTGAACAATTAATAAATAATAATATCGAGAATATCAATCTATCATATCAGGGTTGGGCAAATGATGGAGTTAAACCGGTATATATGAAGGACATTGATTTTAATAAGGTTGTTGGGTCAAAGAATGATTTTCAAAAGCTGGCTAAATATCTAGAGTCAAAAGATATTAATTTTATACCTGAAGTATATGTTAATACAGCTTATACCGATGAAAACATTAATATTAAAAAAGATGTTATATATAACATGTTTTGGGATAATGTAACAAGGTATGATTTTAATTTAGCAACCATGTTGCCTGATAAAACAACGACACCTTATTATTCATTACTTTCATCAAAATCAGTTGATTTTATGAAAAATATTAAGAAGGAATTTGCCAATTTAGGTTTTTCCTCAATTGGATTAATCGATCACGGTAATGACCTAAATAGTTCATTCCATAAAAAGAATGTGATATTTAGAAACGATTCCATTAATTATTTTAATCAATCATTAGATAGTGTTAAAGATTCTTTTGAAGAAGTGATGATTAGAAACCCTTATATGTATGCCTTTGCTGATATGACCTATGCTCTTGATGTACCTACAACCGGTACTGACTACCAAATTATTAATTACTCAATACCTTTTATTCAATTAGTATTAAATGGGTCAGTTGATTACAGCGGTAAAGCATTTAATATTGATGATAGTAACTCTTTAGAATGGCATAAACTAAAAGCAATTGAAACTGGTTCTAATTTGAACTTTACTTGGAGTCATGATAAAACAATTAAGTTAACACAAACAGAATATAGTTATTATTATTCAACATATTATGCTAATTGGTTCGATGAGGCTGTGCAGATTTATCATGAATTAAATGAACTAGGAATCTATGATGCCACATTAATAAGTCATGAGGTTTTAAATGTTGATGCTTCAGTTGTTAATGTAACTTATTCGAATGGATTAGAAATTCAAATTGATTATAATAATTTGACCTATACGGTTCTTAGTGAGGTGTTATAATGACAAAATTAAGTTTTTTAAAAACACGAAAAAAGACAATAAAATACGCCAACGAACAAGAACTGGTTAAAATCGAAAAACAAGTAAATAAAAGACTTTCTAGGTATGAAGACATATATCAAAAAACGAAAAATAAATATATTAAGCTTGCCCAAAGAAAAAAGGAAACGAATAAAGGTAGTGTAAAACGGATATTAAAACTCTCTAAATTAATGCAAAGGTATTACACAAAAGGTCAGAAATGTAATGAAGAGCTTAAATTGATTCAGGATAAACAGTATCCTAAACATTCAATTATTTATAAAATCAAAAAAAGATTTTCGGAGATTTCTTATAATAAGCAGAAAATTATTTGGGGTATTATCTTCATTGCACCATGGATAATTGGCTTCTCGGTACTGTTTCTTCCAGCGGTTCTTAAGAGCTTTTGGTGGAGTTTAAATGACGTAGAACCAGTCGGAACAAAGATTGTATCTAAATTCGTAGGATTTGAAAATTACGTTGAATTGTTTCAAGAGTACGTAATAGATGGTAACCGGATTTTCAAGGTGGAATTATTGTTATTTGTGCAGAATTTAGCTCTAGACTTACCTATAATTCTTATCTTTAGCTTATTTATTGCCGTATTGCTAAATAAGGAATTTAAGGGTCATAGATTAATTAAAGCAATATTCTTTATTCCGGTAATTTATAATATTTCCATTATATCTACAACTTTATCAAAAGGTTTTGGAATCTATTTTGAAAATAATGCATCGGGAAATATCTTATTGACTTCACAACTCCAAGCATTTCTTATGGAAATCGGCATCGGGGTATCATTTTTCGACATCGTTGTAGCTGCAGTTGATCGAATATTTATGATTATTAATTTTTCTGGTATTCAAATATTAATATTTGTGGCTGCTTTACAGTCCATACCGAATCATTTATATGAAGCAGCAAAAGTTGAAGGTGCCACAAAATATGAAACATTTTGGAAGATTACTATACCAATGGTTACACCAATGCTTTTAACAGCAGCAGTTTACACAATAACTGACAGTTTTGCAAGAGCACCTATTTATCGGTTCTTAGAGTATGCGACAGTACAAAGCCGTTACGGTTTGGCTTCTTCGATTGCGGTTTCTTATTTTGTGATAAACTTGGTAATAATCATTATCGTTTTGGGACTACTAAAAGGGGTGGTGTTCTATTATGATGACCGAAAACGTTAAGACATATATTAATAAGTTTTATGATAAACACTTAAGTACGAAATTAAAGAGAAAAATATTTATGGTACAGCTAATGAGCTCATTAGTATTAATAGGCAAATATATTATATTGTTTGGACTGGCATTTATCATAATTTATCCCCTTATTCAACAATTAGTAGTTGGTATTAGAGCACCTGAAGATATTAATAATCCTTTAGTATTATGGATACCTAATAAATTTTCTTTAAAAAACTTTGAAATTACCATGATTATTTTGGATTATTGGAATTCTTTAATGAGCACATTTTCAATTTCATTAATTGTGATGATTTTACAACTAATCTCGACGGCCTTAGCCGGTTATACATTAGCTAGACTCAAATTCAAAGGCTCAGGTCTCATCTTTGCTTTGGTGTTAATTACAATTATTGTTCCACAGACAACAATTGAATTACCATTAAAATTAAGTTTAACTAATTTCTTAAATACCGGTATTAATCTTCTTGGAAACAAGTCTACTTTATATTTGTTTGCTGGATTAGGAATGGGTCTTAAATCCGGTATCTTCATTTATTTGTTCAGACAGTTTTTTAGAGGAATACCTGAGGAATTAGAAGAAGCTGCTTATGTTGATGGTGCAAACCCATTTCAAGTGTTCTATAAAATTATGTTACCAAATGCTAAAGGGGTAATAATTGTAGTTTCAATTTTAGCCTTTGTATGGCAATGGAACGACAGTTATTTTACCAGCGTGTTTGTGACAAGTACAAATGTCCCGCTTGAGACATTGACTACAAAAATGATGGGTGTTAGCGGAAATATCCAATCGGCAATAATGCAAGCCGGTGTATGGCAGTTGTTTGATCAGGATGTTACGAAAAATCCGTTATTTACATCAATGATTCTAAATACTGCCGGGATGTTAACGATGTTACCTTTACTAATATTTTATATGTTAATTCAAAAAGTTTTATTTAAAGAAGGTATTGAAAGAACTGGCATAGTTGGTTAGAATTAAAAAGTTTATACTTTTTAAGATAAAAAATATAATAGAAAAGAGGAGAAATATGAAAAAGCTATTTAGTATTTTAGTATTAGTTCTATCACTTATTACAATCGTAGCTTGTAGTAAGGGAAATAAAAAGGATAATACCAAAACAATAACAACTAATTCAACGACTACTGAAGAAGAAAAAACTTACGATTTAGGTGGTATTGATTTTATCATTATGTGTGATAAAGCTCAATCATGTGACCCGCGTCAACCTCAATATCAAAGATTATTTGCTGACAAAAAAACTGAATTAATTGACAAGGTAGAGAAAAAATATAACATAAAAGTAGTATATCAAACTTACCCAGCTGAAGCTTCTTGGGGTGGAGCTCGTGAAAGATGGATTATTGACCAAACTAGTTTAGGTAAATCACCAGCTCACATTTATGAGATTGCATCATATCAAATCGGAACATTAGCAGTACAAGGTGCAATATCACCATTGGATGAATATATTGAAGCATATGGCTCAGATTTAATTTGGGAACAAACTTTAAAATATGGTGAAGTTTTAGGTCAACATTATACTTACCATGATAATTATCCATTAGCGGATGAAGGTATCTATTATAATGCTGATTTATTGGAAGAATATCTTGGTGCCGAAAACCGTTATAAACCAACTGAATTATGGGAACAAGGAAATTGGAATTGGGATACTTTCCGTGAACTTGCTAATGAGTTAAATGCGAAATTAGATGAAAACAGATCACCAGAAAATGGAGGACCACAATATGTTTTAGGTGGAAGAACCTATAACTGGGCATATCAAATGATTGGAGCTAATGGTGGTCATCTAGTCGAATCCGATTACAAAATTGGCTTAACAGAGGATCCAGCAATTAATGCCTTGAACTTCTTACATGAATTAAGAACTACTCCAGGTATGTGGCTAGATAACGCACCATTATCTAATGCGAGCCAGCCAGAATTTAAAGATGGTAATATAGCATTCCATAATGGTCAAAGCTATTGGATTTATCAAGATAATAAATGGAAAGATCGTCAATTTGATTTAGGCTTTGTGCCATATCCGACCGGAGATGATACTAAAGCTGATTTATCAAATTATTATATAAATAATGTTTATGGATTAGCTGGATATGTAATCAGTTCTGCTTATTCGAAGAGCTTAGTTCCTGAAGGTTATGAAGATTTAATGATCCATGATGAAACAATATTTAAAATCTGGGCTGATTTACAATATTTCCCACCAGTAGATGAAGAAACGGGAAAAGCTTCTACTGTTGATGTAATAGATGATTTCTACTTTAAACGTTTATTACCTTACTATGGTGACGAGAAATCCCGTGAAGCACATATTAGTATTATGGATCGCTCATATCCGGATCTTTTCTATTCTATGAGTGAATCGAACAATCATAATGAAGCTGCATATATGATTAAGATTCAAGATGCTATTCAAAACGGTGATATTCGTAATAAGATGATTTCATTAGTTTCTGAAATGCAAGCAACATTGATAGACAAGTATGATTTGGGAGAAGATTATTACGATTAAGTAAAAAATTAACAGGGTGATTCTACCCTGTTATTTAAATTAATTTTCAAGGAGGTAAAGCATGAAGAAAATAGTTGTAATTCCCTTAGATGAAAGACCATGTAATTATAATTTTAATCAATTATTGGTAGAAGGAACGGATTATAAAGTTGTTGTACCACCGCTTGAAATTATGGGAAACAAGAAACAAGTGGGTAAGGTTGATGAGATATGGAATTTCATGGAAAAAGAAATTGTTGATGCTGATAGTGTTATTATTTCAACTGATACCCTATTATATAGTGGAATAATCCCATCACGACTCCATTATTATAACGAAGAAGAATTAATTAATAAACTTAACCGATTGGATAACTTAAAAAAAATAAATCCTCGTTTAAAAGTATATGGTTTTAGTCTTATTATGAGAAATCCTTCTTATTCAAGTAATGAGGAAGAACCTGATTATTATGAAGATTGGGGTCGGGAAATTCATCGGTCTGGATATATTGGTCATAAAAAAGAGTTAGGTATTGCAACTGATTCCGAATTAAAAGAATTAGAGTCAATAAATCAAAGATTACCTAAGGAATATTTAAATGATTACCTTAATCGGAGAATGATCAATTTAAGTGTTAATAAACGCGTGATTGAGTTAGTAAAAGAAAAAGTATTTGATTTTGCGATTATTCCTCAAGATGATTCTTCCCCATATGGATTAACCGCAAAGGATCAGAAAATTATTCGCCAATATATTGATGATTTAGAAGTCGGATTAAATGTATATATGTATCCGGGAGCTGATGAAGTGACTAATACATTACTTGCAAGAATTATAAATGTAAATAATAGCAAACGTCCATTAGTATATATTAAGTATACCAGCTTTGGTAGTAAAAGTGTAATTCCTTTATATGAAGATAGACCATTACATGAAACAGTAAAATACCAAATTATGGCTACAAATGCTTTAATTGCCTCAAGTGTACAAGAGGCTGATATTATATTAATTATTAATGCTCCGGCTTTAAAGATGATTGAAGCGGGAAATGCGGAAAATAGAGGGATTGATTATGATGTTTTCCGTAATTTAATAGAGGTTGTTGAATTTGCCGACTATGCAATTAAGGAATTGAAAAAACCAGTTGTCATCGGTGATGTTGCTTATGCTAACGGTGGAGATTTGCAACTTGTGAAATTATTAAAACAAAAAGGATTATTGTTTAAGTTAGCTGGTTATGCCGGATGGAATACTTCTTCAAATTCATTAGGAACCTGTATTCCTCAGGGGCTAATCTATTTACAATACGGTGTGCGAAAGGAGCATTATGACTTTTTAGGTTTAAGATATACTGAAGATTTAGGCTATTGTAGCTATGTTAGAAGTTTAGTTACCAATAAATATCTTCCGACCATGAACTTGACTTACAGGCAGGTAGATGGAGCACGAAATAAAGTAGCCGAGATTGTTAAAAAAGAATTAAATAACTTTATTGATGAAAATTTACAAGATGATAAATATCAAATCATTATTGAAGATTGTTATCTGCCTTGGATAAGAATGTTTGAGGTCGGGTTGAGTGTAAAAGTAGTTAGAAAATAATAGGAGCAAATAATGATGGAAATAAAAGAAATGTATTATGAAGGGATACCTTTTACAATCTATAATGTAAATGATCAAAGACCTAAACCATTAATTTATTTTTTTCATGGTTTTACCAGTGATCGTGCTCTAGGCATAATGGGAAGAGGAGAAATATTGGCTAAAAAGGGTTTTTTTGTTGTTGCAATTGATGCGTATTTACATGGTGAAAGGAAGCTTGATTTCTTTCAAAAATTACCCAACAGTATTAAATTCAAAGATTTTATTAATATCGTTATGCATACGGCAAATGATGCTAAATTATTATATGAAAAATATTTTGTTAATCTTGATTTTATAAAAAAAGATAAAGTGTATGCTTATGGGGTCTCGATGGGTGCCAGCGTCGCCTTTTATTTGGCAACTATTTTTGATAAATTACAAACAATTGCTAGTATTGTTGGATCTCCATCATTCGTAGAATTTTATCGGTATTTTCAAAGTGTATATAATTGGGAGCTTGATGATTATTTTAAACAAAATTTAGCATATTATTATCAATATTGTCCGTTAATTAATTATGAAAGATTAATAGGTAAAAAGATCTTCATGGGATGTGGCGATAAGGATACGATTGTTCCGGCACGCTTTGCCTATGAACTAAGCAAGAAACTATTGAGTAATGATGTTGTGTATCAAATATATGATACGGGTCACTTATCAACTGACCTTATGCAAGAGGCGGCCTATCAATTTTTAATTGACAACTGATGGAATGGAGGACTTACATGATAAAACAAGTTTATGATGTCGCTGTAATTGGCGGAAGTATTGGCGGATGTTTAGCAGCCTATCAAGCTTCAAAACAGGGACTAAGAGTAGTATTAACCGAAGAAACCGAATGGATTGGCGGACAATTAACCAATCAGGGTGTACCAAGTGATGAACATATTTATATTGAAGATTTCGGTTGCACTGACAGCTATCGCAAATATCGTGAAAAAGTACGTGATTTTTATCGTAATCATCCTTTTGTAAAAGAGGAAATTAAAGTTCAAAAAGTCTTTAATCCCGGTTCCGGATGGGTAAGTCGAATATCCCATGATCCTCGTTTGGCAAAACATTTATTTGAAGAATTGTTATTACCGTTTATTATGAATGGCAAATTAGTTATAAAAACAAGACATAGACCGCTTTTTTCCGTAAAAGAAAAAAATACGATTAAAGAAGTTATCGTGGAAAATTGTGATGATAAAGAATTAATATCAATATCTGCCAAGTATTTTATCGATGGTACCGATACAGGGGAACTATTACCTTTAACAAATACAGATTATGTTACCGGTTCCGAAGGTAAAATTTATAATGAACCACATGCAAGTAATGAAGCAGATCCGGAGGATATGCAGCCGATAACTTGGGTTGTGGCCGTATCCTATCACGAAGGTGAGAATCATACGATTCCAAAACCAGAAATGTATGATTATTTCTCACAAATAACATATGGGAACAATATTCCTCTATTGAGTTGGTATGGTCCAACATTAAACTCTAATAATAATAAACGAAAATTTAAGTTTAATGGAGCTTGGGATGATAAAGACCCTAATGATTTACCTCCTTTATTTAGTTATCGTCAAGTAATTAATAAAGCACTATTTACGGACAATTACGATATTAATGATGCCACTTTAATCAATTGGCCACAAAATGATTACCTATTTGGAAATGTCTATGAATCACATAATTCCGAATATCATAAGTATATGGCAAGGCAATTGTCTCTATCCCTAGTTCATTGGTTACAAAAAGAAGCACCACGTGATGATGGGAAAGGTGTTGGATATCCGGAAATAAAACTCCGCGGGGATATTTTAGGAACAGTCGATGGACTAGCTATGGCTCCTTATATTCGAGAATCGCGAAGGATTAAAGCATTGTATACCGTTAAAGAACAAGATATCGCCAAAAATACAAATGAGACTCTCCCACATTTTTGGGACACAGTCGGAATCGGTTATTATCAAATTGATGTTCATATGACTACAAAGACAAGGACACATTACTTTACTGAGACTTGGCCGTTTGAAATACCACTAGGCGCAATGATTCCGGTTAATACCAAAAATTTAATTCCTGGTTGTAAAAATATTGGAACAACTCATGTAACTAACGGTTGTTTTCGTTTGCATCCTGTCGAATGGAATATCGGTGAAAGCGCCGGACTTCTTGCAACTTATTGTATTCAAAATAATCTGACGCCAAAGGAACTATATCTTGATAAAGAAAAAGTAAAAAAATTCCAAGCTTACTTAATTCAGAATGGAATTTCATTACATTGGCCAAAACATATATTAAAGTAGATTACCTTGTTGGTTTTTAAAATGAATAAATGCTCCTAATAACCCGGATTGATTGCTGAACTTGGATAGTAATATTTCCGGTAACTGAAAATGCGGCTCTAATTTGGCATTTATATAGGTGGTTAATTCCTGAAGGAATTTCTCTTTTCTTCCGGAAATACCACCACCTATAATAATTTTTTCCGGATTAAAAATATAGATTAGATTAACAATACCCGTGGCTAGATTATCGTAAAATAAATTGACGATATATTTTGCCTGGGGATCATTATTATCATATAAATCAAAGATTTTTTTTCCGTTCCAGTCATCCATTTTGATATATGTGTTAGCATAACGAATTAATGCGGTAATAGATGCAAGATTCTCATAATTTTCGTTATTAATTCTCATATAACCCCATTCACCGGCACTAAAATTTTTACCATAAATTAATTGATTATTTAAATAATACGCACCACCAATACCAGTTCCAATTGTCATCATGATGAAATTACTTGTATCTTTAGCCGAGCCAAGTTCGTGCTCACATAAAGCAAAGCACTTAACATCATTAAGGACTGCACATGGAAGATTAGTGCTACTTTCAACCATATTTTTGATGTTAAGTCCAATGTAATCAGGGATGGTATCTGTTCCGCCGATTACTTCTCCCTTAAAGGGATCAATTATCCCGGCTGTACTTATTGCAACCCCGCTTAATGTATATTTCAACTTATATTCGTTAATCTTTTTGATTACCTTATCAATAATGGATTTACCGCCTTGTAGTGCATGAGTTGCCATTTTGTCGTGTTCAATGATTTGATAATCTGAAGAGATTATGCCGTATTTAATATCGGTTCCACCAATATCAAAAGAAATTATTTGTTTCATTTAGTCCACCTCATTTGTCTATACTATATTAGTATTATACACTATTGTAATAGTAAATTACAATTAAAGTTAATAAAATAAAATGATAAATTATTAGTTTTATATAAAGAGTTATTCGACTTCTTATTAGTATTAATTATACTTCATAGAAATGTTATTTTAGAATTAATTACCTACACAAAATGTATAGACAATTATATGTTTATATTATATAATAAGTTAGGTTAATTTATGTAAATGGAGGTAAATAATGTTAGACATAATAAAAGGTGGCTTGATTGTTTCTTGTCAAGCGTTACCAGATGAACCATTGCATGGACCAATGATAATGGCTAGAATGGCCTTAGCTGCAAAGATTGGTGGTGCGGTTGGTATAAGAGCCAACAGCGTCATTGATATTAAAGCAATTAAAGAGACTGTTGATTTACCTGTAATTGGACTTATTAAAAGAGATTATGATGATAGCGAAATCTATATCACACCAACAAAAAAAGAAGTATTAGAATTAGTGCAGAGTGGTTGTGAAATGATTGCGCTAGATGCAACTAAGAGAAAAAGGCCTAATAATGAAAATATGGAAACTTTATTAAATATTATTCATGAACATGGACTTTTGGCTTTAGCGGATATATCTACCGAAGAAGAAGCAGTATATGCTGAAAGCTTAGGATTTGACTGCATATCAACAACTTTATCCGGGTATACCACATATTCTCCTAATATCCTAGGACCTGATTTACTATTAATTAAAAGCTTAGTTGAAAAACTGAAAGTACCTGTAATTGCGGAAGGGCGAATTACAAATGTGGAGGATATGAGAAATGTTAGTATGTTAAAACCTCATGCTATTGTAGTTGGTTCAGCAATCACTAGACCACAATTAATCACAAAAATGTTTGTTGATGCTAAAAACAGTGTTAATAATTTATAAAACAAAATAATCCCCTAATATAGAATGAATCAACAACAAGGTGTAAATCTATATTTGGGGATTTTTAGCAATTACTTTTTAATTTATCAAGGAGATTATATTATATGAAGTTTTATAACTTGAAAGACGCTCAATTTATTAATCTTTATGGTTCTGATGCTTTAGGGGAATCAGGTTATAATCGGCTTTTTGATAACGAAAGACAATTAATTAGACCAATAAATCCTAATGTAAGTTATCTTGCGACAAATTGTGCGGGAATTATGGCAAAGTTTATCACAGATTCTCCCCAAATTGTAGTTAAAACAATCCTTAATGGTAAACATGATATGAGTCATATGCCGGCAACGGGTCAGTGTGGTGTTGATCTTTATGTCTATGATGAATTATTACAAGATTATGTGTTTCATGATGTTTCAAAGTATCCAATAAATGAATCGCAATATGATTATACCATCGGTCATTTTGAAACAAAAAAGATACGCCGTTTTATCTTAAATTTACCTTTATATATGGGGGCAAAAGATATTCAGATCGGTTTAGATGATGATGCCAAGCTATATGGTGATGTATTCAAGAATAACGGACGAATCGTTGTCTATGGAACTAGTATAACTCAAGGAGGTTGTGTGAGTCGTCCGGGGATGCTTTATACTAATTTATTATCTCGCTGGCTAGATACGGAATTTCTTAACTTTGGCTTCTCCGGGTCTGCTTTTGCAGAAAAAGAAATAGCTACGATTATAGCTTCAAGGCCTAACCAGAAACTATTAATAATAGATATTGAAGCTAATGCCGGAATTGATGAGAAAATGAAACAAAATTTACCAGCTTTCATAGATGAGTATAAAAAATATCATCCAAACATACCAATTATTGTAGTATCAAGAATACTATTTTCAATGGATTTATTTAACAGTAAACGGAAAGAATTACGTGAGTTTTACAATAGGTACTTAAAGAAGTTTGTAAATAATTTAAATAAAATAGGCGGAAAAGCAACCTTTTTAGATGGTGCTAAATTCTTTAAAGGTAACTTTACAGAATATACAGTTGACGGAATCCATCCAAATGACTTAGGTTCATTTGCGATAGCAAAAGCTTATTATAATACGATAAAAAAAATATTGGGATAAACATTTATGTATTGTAAAAGGATGTGGAGATAATGAAATTAAAATATCTAGGGACTGCGGCTGCTGAAGGAGTTCCGGCTCTTTTCTGTGAATGCGATACTTGCCAGGAGGCAATATTAAAAGGTGGCAGAAATATTCGAACTAGATCGCAAGCGATTGTAGATGATTTTATTTTGGTTGATTTTCCGGCGGATAGTTATTTTCATATGATAACAAATAAATTACAGTTTTCCAAGTTTCAACATCTAATCATAACCCATTCGCATCCAGATCATTTATATCCGGCGGACTTTGAAATGAGAAGCGTCGGATATGCTCACTTCAATGAGGAAAAACCATTAAACATATATGCAAATGGTTCGAGTTTCAATCAAATAAAAGTGGTTATGGAAAAATACAAACTGGAAAAAACAAATCGGATAATAATGCATGAAATTATTCCCAATAGACCATTTTTAATTGAAGGATATGAATTATTGCCTTTAAATGCCAATCATAGTCCTGCTTCATCCCCTGTGATGTACTTGATCAGTCATAAAAATAAAATAATGTTATATGCACAGGATACAGGTTATTTTTACGATGATGTTTTTGAACAACTCATTAAAATAAAAAAACCTTTAGATTTAATATCCTTGGATTGTACTGCCGGCTTATTATCTAATTGGCGTGATGGTCATATGTCTTTAGATACTAATGTTGAGTTGTTGAACCAGTTAAAAGGATTAAATGTTATTGATGAAAATACAAAAGTGATTATTAATCATTTTTCGCATAATTGTTTGGCTAATTATAACAAGATGCAGGAAGCTGCAGATGATTATGGCATTATCGTTTCCTATGATGGTATGGAAATTGAATTTTAATGATGAGTATTTATTATTGTACAATAAATATTAAAAAGCCAGCGCTATTTTTTAGCGCTGACTTGATTGTCGGGATATTATTAATCAATTTCTTCAAATGTTACATCATCAGGACTTGTGTCTTCCTCTTCATTTTTTTGTTCTTCTTCATCTTTCATGCTTTTTTTAATAATGTTTTTGACTTCCTTAATTTTTTCTTCGCCGAATTTTTTTGATTCATTAAAGACGTTTTTTGCGATATGACCCGTGGTTCTGGCAAATTCAGTGACTGATTCTTCAATTTTCGTGAAAACGTTGACTGATACCTCTGACAGTTTTTTGACAAAGTCATTTATTTCATCGATTACTTTTTCTTTTCCGATAAATAAGTTAATATAGGTATCTGATAATTTGTATCCCTTTAAAATCTTTTTAGCCAGATCATTAATATTACCTAATTGTTCTAATGCTTCTTCCTCACTTAATCCTTCGTTAAGTTTTTGTTTTATATAATCCTGATACTCTAAAACAATATTGTCTACCTCACTATTTGCCAGTAATGACAGGCGTTTACGCAATTCAATGATGTATTGTTCCTTATTCATAAAACTCATCCTTTCTCTATTTTTCAATAATATATGGATAAATCTAATTTAATTATACCATTTTTTTCCTATCTACGAAACAGTTTTTATTCTAAATTAACAAATTTTATTTCTATATAATATTATATGACTTTAAGGCAGTTAATATTATTTTAATATTTTTGTTTTACACAACTTAACTGGTGTGTTATAATGTGAAATATGTTTATGATAGGGTGTGGAATATAATGAAAATACTTTCGTTAAATGAATTGATAGATGCTGTTTTATTAAATAATGACAATGAAAAAAGTAAAAAGGAATTTGAACAATACAGTAAATATCTGGAAATGAGTGCCTTTGAAAATGATCTGATTAATCAAAAGGTAAAATATATCGCGGGAATTGATGAGGCAGGTCGGGGACCGCTTGCCGGACCGGTCGTGGCCGGTTGCGTCATTTTACCAAACGGTTATTATCTTCCGGGTCTTAATGATTCAAAGAAGTTAACACCCAAAAAACGCGATGAATACTATGATGATATTATAAATAACGCCGTCAGTTACGGTGTAGGGATTGTTGATGTGTGCGATATCGATAAATATAATATATACAACAGCACGAAAATTGCGATGATTAAAGCAATTTTAAGCTTAAAAGTAAAGCCAAAACACTTGTTAATCGATGCCATGAAAATTGAACTGGATATACCACAGACATCAATTATCAAAGGCGATCAGAAAAGTGTTTCGATTGCTGCGGCAAGTATTATCGCAAAAGTTACGCGTGATCGTTATATGGATGAAATGGATAAGCTCTATCCCGAATATGGTTTTAAAACGAATAAAGGCTATGGGACAAAAGATCATTTAGTCGCGATTGAAAAATACGGTGTGACCCCGATTCATCGTCGTTCTTTTGAACCGATAAAATCAATTACCGAAAATACTTTATTTAATCTTGATTGAGGTATCGTATATAATAATGAGGTGAGATTATGAATGCTTACAGTGATTTATTACTCAAACTTCATTATTTGGATTTGGAAATAAACGAAATCTATCAGATAATGCAAAAATTTAAAAAAACCAGTTTATCCATTGCTTTAAAAAACTATTTTCCTAGGTATCAAAAACTCGATGTCTCATGCATAAAGTCCAACCTTGATAAACATAATATCAAATACGTAACCATCTTGGATGAGAATTATCCGAAAAAACTGGAGAATATCTATATGCCGCCGTTGGTGCTTTTTTATCAGGGTGATTTATCACTGCTTGATCATAAAATGATTGCCGTTATCGGAGCAAGAGATAATTCTGAATACGGAAAAGAGGTTACGAAGATATTTGTCAGGGAACTCGTTAAACAGCAAATATATATAATTAGCGGCTTAGCATACGGAATTGACACGATAGCTCATAAAAGCTCTATGGAATGCATGGGTAAAACAATCGCGGTATTAGGTTCGGGAATAAATCAGATTTATCCGTTAGAACATACCGATATTGCCAGAAAGATAGGGAGGAATCATCTTCTTTTAAGTGAGTATCCCCCCTTTGCCAAAGGTAAAAAAACGCATTTTCCATTTCGAAATCGAATCGTATCGGGTTTGTCGGATGGTGTTTTAGTTATTGAAGCCAAAAAAAGAAGCGGAACTCTCATTACTTGTGATTATGCCTTAGACCAGGGTAAAGATATTTTTGTTGTTCCCAATCATATTTTCGCTGAAAATAGCGAGGGAACAAATAATTTGATTAAACAGGGTGCTTATCTTGTTACCTCTGTGGATGATATTTTGGAAAAAATTAAACATTAATTACTTGCAAATTTGGTAATAATCTCTCATAATATATAAATGAATATTAAACAGGATATTAGGTGAAGTAAATGAGGAAGAAATTAGTAATAGTAGAATCGCCTGCGAAGGCTCATACCATTGAGAAATATTTAGGTGATGAATATACTGTCTTATCAAGCCTAGGTCATGTCCGTGATTTGGCCAAATCGGGTCCCGGCGGATTAGGCGTTGATGTACAGAATAATTTTCAGCCCAAATATACGGTCATATCGGGTAAGAAAAAAATTATTTCACAACTAAAAAAGGCCGTTAACGAGGCTGAAGAAGTATATTTGGCTTCGGACCCGGACCGTGAGGGTGAGGCAATTAGTTGGCACTTATATGAGGTATTGAACCTGGATGGTGAAAAACATAAAAAAGTATATCGTGTCGTATTCCATGAGATAACAAAAAATGCGATCTTAAAAGCAATCGAAAATCCCCGCAGTATTAACTATGATTTAGTTAAGTCCCAGGAATCAAGAAGGATTTTGGATAGGATAATCGGCTTTAAGTTATCCAAATTACTGCAAAGTAAAATTAAATCGAAATCAGCGGGAAGAGTTCAATCAGTTGCATTAAAGCTTATAGTTGATAGAGAAAAAGAAATCCAAAGCTTTGTTAAAGAGGAATATTATACGATTGACGCTTTGTTTGAAAAAGATAAGATTAATTTTGAAGGAAATTTATTCGCTCATAATGATAAAAATCTTGAGATTTCAACCCTTGATGAAGCAAATGCGATCTTGCAATCTTTAACGAAGGAATATCAAATTTCAAGTGTTGAAAAAAAGCAAAGGTCAAAAAATCCCAAACCTCCTTTCATTACTTCAACCTTGCAACAGGAGGCATCCACGAAAATTAATTTTAATGCGAAAAAAACAATGAGTCTCGCCCAAAAATTATATGAGGGTATAGAAATAGATGGTAATCCGGTTGGATTAATCACTTATATGCGTACTGATTCTGTTCGATATTCCGATGAATTCATAAAAGATGTCAAATCATATATTAATAATCAGTTTGGAAAAGACTATGCAAACTATGATCCGAAATTTAAACAAAACAAAAATGCTCAGGATGCACATGAGGCAATACGTCCGACCGATATCAACCGCACTCCTGAATCAATCAAGAAATTTCTTACACCGGATTTATATAAATTATATAAACTTATTTACTACCGCGCGCTTGCTTCACTGATGTCACCGGCATCATTTAACCAGACGACCGTGATTATTGATAATAACGGTTATCAGTTTAAAGCAACGGGTCAGGAATTAATTTTTGACGGTTATTTAAAAGTATATAAAGACTATGAAGATACGAAAAACAGCATTCTTCCGGTACTAGAAAAAGGGAAGCTTGTGAACCTCGTTGAAATAACGGCTAATCAGCATTTTACCCAACCGCCTAGTCGTTATACCGAAGCGAAGTTAATTAAGGAAATGGAAGAATTAGGTATCGGCAGACCATCAACTTACGCTCAGACCATGGAAACATTGAAGGTGCGTAATTATGTCACCATCGAGGATAAGAAATTTATTCCGACCGAACAAGGAATAATCACAAGTGATAAATTACAGGAATATTTTAATAATATTATCAATGTATCTTACACGAAGGATATGGAAGAGAATTTGGATGATATTGCTTCCGGTGAAAAAATCTGGCATGAGGAATTAAGAAAATTCTACGACATCTTTATCCCAATGGTGGAATACGCCAATAAAAATATGGAAAAGCTTCCGCCAAAGCTAATTGACGAAACATGTCCTAATTGCGGTAAACAACTTATAGTACGTCAAGGTCGTTACGGTTCTTTTATCGGATGCAGCGGTTATCCGGAATGTAAATTTATTAAGAAAAATAATGAAAACGAGACACAGTTAAAGGAATTGGACATAGAGTGCCCTAAATGTCATAAAGGACATTTTGTAGAAAGAATTACGAAAAAAGGCAAATTAAAAGGGAAAAAGTTCTATGCCTGCTCAAATTATCCTGACTGTAAAAATATCGTTGTCAATATGCCGATAGATGAAACATGCCCTAATTGCGGTAACATTCTCACAAATAATGGTGAAGCCATCATTTGTGAAAATAAAGGATGCAAATATAAAAGAGAAGTTAATTAAAATGGTAGACCATCTTATAGTAAGATGGTCCACCATTTTTTTGTTTTTTATTTGCGTTTTTTCTTTAAGTATAAATGAAACGATATTGATAAAAATAATAACGGGTGATTTTATGATTGAATTATATATGATAATCGGAACAATGATAAGTTGTGTCTTGTTTTTTTTCATTACTAAGCTCAAAAAAAATAATCACCACTTAAAAAATGTCTTGTTTACAAAATGCCGCTTTATTAAGTTTAATAATAAAAAAGAAAGGTGATTTAATGGGATACTATATATTAGGTATAATAATCTTTTTATTGCTGATTGTTTTTGTAAGTGATTTGGTAAGGCAATCAAGAGATTCGGATCAAATCGATGAATTTGACACGGATGAATATTTTAATCGTCTTTCAACACAATATCCCGGAACATTTGCTTACCGTGAAGAATTTTCCGAAGATTATTTAGATAAAGAATTAGACCAAGAAGAGGGAAAAACAGCTGATATGGGAGTGGAGCCAATATGGCAAAATGTCGAACAACAGGCTTTTGAACAAAGATTAAGTCAAGCGGATAAGGATTTGGAGGACCTACTACCCGATGATTCCGATGATGACAACTTAAGAAGATAGGAAAAATAATGGTTATATTATTTTATAGCCATTTTTTTTTATTCAGTATTTTAGCTAATTATGATAAGATATTAATGGTGATTAAATTGAAAAGAGAAATACAGGCATCAGTACGCGACATTGTCGACTTTGTCTATGCACAGGGAGATATATTGCCGTTAATGACACAAAAAAACAATATGCGCGATGGTATAATTATTCATCAGGATATTCAAAAGAAATCCTCCGGAGAAAAGGAAGTATTCCTTAAGCATGATTGTGAGTTTGAAGGCTATGAAATACATTTACAAGGCCGGATTGATATTTTGGATAAAGAAAGTAATAAATATCATATTATTGAAATTAAGAGTACGCATACCTTTGAAGATTTATCGGAAAATAACCAACCGGCTCATTTTGCCCAAGCTAAATTTTACGGATATATGCTTTATCATTATTTTAAAATCAGTAAAGAGGATGAAGTAATAATTTCCGTTTTATATGTTAATAAATATACCTACACAGAACAATATTTCACGAAAACCTACCGTTATGAAGAGTTGGAAAACTTTTTTCATAATACGTTAAGAGCTTATATCAACTTTTACAATATCATTGACTTATATCATGAAGAAAAGCTATCGAGTATTAAAGAACTAATCTTTCCTTATAAAGATTACCGGCTTGGTCAGGCGGAGCTAATCGATAAAGTATCCGATGTCATTGAGGACAAGAAAAAACTCTTTGTATGTGCTCCGACAGGAATCGGAAAAAGTTTGGGAACAATTTATCCGGCAATCAAATCCATTCGGGATAAAAGTAATAAGATTTTTTATCTTTCCGCAAAATCAATGATTAAGGATGTGGCACGGAGTGCGGTAAATTTAATGAGGGAAAAGAGTAACTTAAAATTAAAGACACTCGTCATAACCGCAAAAGAAAAAATCTGCATAAATGATTGTCTAAAATGTAACCCAATAGACTGCCCGTTTGCCCGAAATTTCTACGGGTTGGTCAATGACGCCATTTTAGATATTTTCCAAAATGAGGATGATTTTTATTTTGATAATGTCATAGATTATGCCAAAAAACACCGGATTTGTCCTTTTGAATTTCAGTTAATGCTTTCGCTTTTTTCAGATTTAATAATTTGCGATTATAACTATGTATTTGATATCAGGGTTTATCTGCGCCGTTTTTTTGACTTTGATACCAGTAGCTTTATTCTCTTGATTGATGAAGCACATAATATGTATGACAGAGTGTGTGGAATGTTTACCGAAAGCATCAATTTCACCGTGCTTCATGAAATCCTCGAGCATGTGAAGGATGAAGCGGATATTAAAAAAGCGGTAAATAATGTGTTTATCAAACTAAAACAATATCAGAATCATTTGCTTGAGGCAAATAAAAAGTCCCTTAAGTTTCTTGATCTTGATGAGGTACTATTAGATGATGTGGAAACCTTATTAAATAAGCTGGAAAAATATTTTGAAAAATTGCGTGATAAGGAAGAGGAGATTAATGAAACATTATTAAACAGGTATTTTGATCTGAATAACTTCTTAAAAATATCCGAATATTTTAGTGATGATTTTATGATCTGGGTCACAAATGATTTTGAGCTAAATTATCAAATTACTTGTCTAAATCCTCGAGAGCTAATTAAAATGAGGACAGATAGCGTTATGGCTACCGTCTTTTTTTCCGCCACTTTGCATCCTATGGAATATTATTTAACATTATTGGGCGGAGATAAAGATAGTGAGGAGCTTTTGCTTCCTTCGCCGTTTAAGCAGGATAACCTGCAGATTTATCTGAATACGTCAATTTCCACCAAATATAACAATCGCGATGATACCAAATTTCAAATCGCTTATGAGATTCAAAACCTGATCAAAAACGGGGGAAAATATATCGTCTATTTTCCGAGCTACCAATATCTAGATATGGTTTATCACGTTTTTTGGAGAATAAATGAAGTAGAAGTGGAAATTATTAAACAAAGCCGTGATATGACGGAAAGTGATAGGACTGGGTTTATTGAACAGTTTGATGAGAGTAAGAAAAATATTGTCGGCTTTGCGGTTTTAGGCGGAGTGTTTGCGGAAGGAATCGATTTAAAAGGGGAAAAACTTAACGGTGTGTGCATTGTCGGTGTCGGGTTACCGATGTTCGATGATTTCCGCAACGAATTGAGAGAATATTTTGACAGAGTTTATCATAAGGGATATCAGTATGCCTATATGTATCCCGGTTTCAATAAAGTATTGCAGGCAGTCGGTCGAGTCATCCGTGATGAAAATGATCGAGGTATTGCTTTATTGATTGATGAGCGTTATGCTAGTTATGAATATTTGAAATTATTTCCAAAACACTGGTCTCATTATCAAAAATTACTTGGTAATTAGCGGTATTACTTTATAAGTTTGTTGAAATAAGCCTTAAATTGTGATAGAATTTATTAAGATATAAAAAAATAGCAACAATAATAATTGGGGGTGAGTACCCATGATTGAAGTAAACAATATAATATATATTATCATCATGGTATTTACAGGAGCTTTAACAGGATATATCACAAATGATGTGGCACTAAAGATGTTATTTCGTGAATATGGAATAGGAAAGTTAAAATTCGGTGGTGTCATCGTCAAAACTCGGAAAAAATTAGAGAAAAACCTTTCTTTATTAGTTGAAAAAGAAATAATTAATCATAATACATTAAAAAGTCAATTTCATAAAAAGGAAATGAAAGAAGCAGTTTCAAATACTGTTGTTTCGTTTTTTAATGAGTTTATATATAAGAACACGGAAAATGTTAAGATTGGTGATTTACCAGGATTTGAAATCACGGTGGATAACATCAGTGGATTTTTAAAAGAATATTTGGAAAAAAACCTGACAAAAACCTTCATTGAAATGAGCAAAAGCATTCAGGTAAGTGATATAGTATCATCGGAACAGGCGTATAATTTAGCCGTATCCATTACCAATCAAATACTCATCGTGATTCAGGATAAACACATTGTGCAGCAAATTATCAAGGACATGTATAAGAATTATCATGAAGTATCCTTGGATGAGTTATCTGGAGATAACATCACAAACATTATCATTAATAATTTAAATGAATTACTCAATGATATTTTTGAGGAAATGCGCTATAAAAATGATCGTGATATTCACACGCTAATCAGTAAATTATACCGCGATTTGGATTTTGATACATTTGTCGAAACATTGGAAGAGTATATCGGTAATAAAAAAATCAGTTATTTTATCTCCGATAAAAGCTTGGAAAAATTATATGATTTATTTAACGAATATCTTAAAAACCCTAATTCAAGTGAATCAATCGAGGTTTTTTGTGAAGGTTTGCTTATCGCATTAAAGAAAATTGAAAAACCGATAATCGAACTCTTTACCGGTGATTTGCGCAATGAAATTGAAAAATTCTTAGAAACGCAATTGCCAAACATTATTGAACGGTTAATTGAAATCGTCCAAAAAAACAGTCATGAAATTGAGGAACTGATCGAATCATCCATCGACCAGACAATTTATGATCAGCAAACAATTAAAAGGTTAATTTTATCGGCAATCAGAATCTTTTTAATTGAGAACTTCACACAAAAATATGACATTATCAATAAAATTGTCGAAATGTTGAGAGATATCGATATCGAGGATTTATCGGATACCATTTCTTTACAGGTGGTGGAATTACTTCACAAACAAAGTATTTCAAGCATCATTAATGAATTGGAAGTTAATAATATCCTGACTCCTAAATTAATTGCAAATCAGGTTCATCGCATTTTAAATTTCCTATGTGAACGATATTTGTCAAAAGATATCGAACATTCCGACATACTAAATAAAAGTATTAAAGATATCTTTAAGCTAAATCTTAAACCTATCGTCAATAATTTGACAGTTACGGTCATCACTAAGCAGATTATCTTTAATGAAGATGTGTTGAATTTTATAAAATCACAAATCAGTCAATCATTAAAGAGTATTGCGAGAATGCCGATTAATACCTTCATCATTGAATCAAAGATTAGTGATTATGCGGAAAAATTACAGGCCGGAATAAATAATCAATTAAATCGTAATCGTGATGAAATTTTAGATATTATTTATAAACATTTGGATAACTTCTTTACTAATCATGATTTGTCGTCAGTGATAAATTATAAAAATGAAGTAGTGCTTAAAAGCGATGTTATAATCGATGTTATTATAAAATCATTAAGAAATTTAATTGAAGATAATAAAAATTACCGTGTCCATGACCTGTTTAATCAAATTAATTCCATTGATAATTTAAGCGAAAATGTCGTCAACGCCATTATCAATTATCTGGACAACGGACTTAGCAATGTATTGGAAGGAAATATCGCAAGAGTCGTCGAAAATAATATTAAAAACTTCAGCAATGAAGAAATACTGGAAATGATGCAGCAATTTATGGGTAAACAATTAAAGCCTTTGACCATTCTCGGAGCCATTATGGGCGGAATGGTGGGCTTATTGTTGGGAGTTTTCCAAGATCAGAATGTCATTTTCAATTGGTCGAATTTACCTGTGTTGTTATCGACAATGGGAATTTATGCTTTAATGGGCTATCTGACAAATGTCGTGGCGATATTCTTCATATTTAAACCTTATGAGCCTATCTTTGGGATTAAATCTCTGCAAGGGGTTATTCCGCGGCAGATACCGGTACTTGCTAAAGCGATGGGGAAGGTTGTTTCGGAAAACCTATTATCAGATGACAGTATCAATGATATGGTGGTTAAGAATGAAAGTAGGCTAAAGGAAGCATTTATCACCAATATTGAAAAAGATGACTATGGGGTTATCAGGACCTATTTAGGTGAAAACAGCGAAAGAATCGTCAAACAAATAACAATTTACATTATTAAATACATCCGTGAAAACAACGCCATGTTGGCCACAAAACTAACGGATGAAGTAATGAAATTTGATATAAACAAACTGGAAACCCATGTGTTTTCCACAATTTTCGCTGATATCTTTATCGAAAAGATTAATAAATCAGGGGAATTAATCAGTAATTATATTGCGCTTAAATTTAAATCAGGCAAAACCATCAAAGAACTTTCAGAGGATTTAAATATTAATACGGTCGAAAATAAGATTAATCACATGGTGGAATGCGAAGTCTTAAAATTCATCGATCGTTTCAGCAATCATCGTTTCTTGGGGGAAATAACATTAAAGAATGAAGGAAAGATTAATGATATAATTAATAATAAATTAGAGGATGTCATACCGGAAACGACTAAGTTAAGTATTGAGAATTTCCTATATACTTTAGTATCCACCTATCTGTTCTCAAGAGAAAAACAAAGATCGTTATCTAATTACGTTATTACCGAAATTACCACAATCTTAAATAATAATGACAGTATTGATGAATTATTCGGCGGTAGATTTATTGAATTAGTTAACTTTAATATGACATCCATTTTGGAAAAAATTAATGAGACAGTGGTAAGCTGGTTGATAAGTTACCGTGATGAAATTACTGATTCTGTGACAAAACGGGTTATTGAAGGCTTGACCGTAGTTCAGCAGGTTGGTTATAAAGCCATAAACGGGGATAAACTAATTAAAGAAACAGTTTATCGGATAATTGAAAATAAATTACCGGATTTTATATCCCGGAAAATGGATATTTTAAGCATAGAATTCAATAATTTCTTCGATAATTTTGGTAAGATACGTTTAAAAGATGCCAAACTAGAATTAAGAAAAGAAGAACTACATAATTTCTTGGGTGAAGTATTTGATACGAAAGAAATTGAGATTAAAACCAGACGGTTCATTCACGTTGTGATGTCATATTTCTATGAACTTAACACAAAAACAATCTTTGACTTATTAAATATCCACGAAACAAAAGATATTGTCAAAAAATTCGAAGATATCTTTGTGTTGATAAATGATGGCACATATCATACTTTATATAACCGCAAAGATAAAATTGTCTTTGATATTACCTTACTAATAAATAAATTTATTACGAAAGAAATATTATCCAATAAAGTTAGAAATCTTACTTTGGGAATACCGGAAAAAGAAATCAATTTCTTTGTTGAGAAACTGATTGTCACCCTAAATCAAAACGATTTCTTAAAACAAAACATGAACCAGCTTGTTGATGCGATGTTTAAACAGCTTACCAAGGTTCCGTTAAATGAATTATTGGATGAGTTATTCCTAAAGCAGGACATGAAGAAATTGATTAGAAAACTGGCCGTGGATTATCATTTTGAGGATGTTGTAAACGAAGCAATATTAAGTTTATTCACATTAACGACCACAGAGCTTAACACACTAATAGACAAGGATTTAAAATCCCGGATGCTTATTGATATTATCAATGCAACCTATGATGTTGTAAAAGAGAACTTAATGGATTTATTAAAAGCCGTCGACTTCAAAGAAGTAACGGAAAGAGAAATTTCGGCAATGGAACCTAAACAGATTAAACAATTATTCGATAGTTTCGGAAGCAAATATTTCCGTAAACTGGAATTTTATGGAATTTTTGGAGGAATATTTGCGATTGAAATTGTTTCGGTACTCTTTTTAATACCATATCTGATTAAGCCATTAAGAAAAAAATAACCTTAAGGAGGTTACAAAAATGATTAAATTCAAGGATTATCATTGGGCATTGGAAGGTCTGGCCTCATTAGTATTATTAGTAGCTTTCGTGTTAATGGTAATTAATGGTTCTGAAGTCGGAGGTTTGGTTAAAATTCTGACGGGTGTGGGAATTGTCTTTTTCACACTGATGAGAATTAAACCGATCTTATCATCGAGAAATGAGAAGGATTATGTGATTGTAATGTTGACGGAAATGATTATTAACATCATTGTCGCCGTTATCTTTATCTTCTTTACCGATGATATTAAAGATGAAGGAATATTTAGCTTTAGCCGCTTATTAGGTTTAATCCTGTTCATCCGAGGTGTTAGTCATTTCTGGACAACATCCAAACGCTATGAACTGCATGATATTTTTTCCTTCGTGGTTAACATCTTCTTTGTTTCATTTGGTTTCTTATTTGTTTATTCCGATAATTTAAAGACCAAAAATATTGTGTTAATCTTAATCATTTTATCCATTCTATTATCCGTTTTCTTTGGTTACCGCTCTTACAGAGGTTATAACAATTACCGTATTCAAAAGGGAAATCTCTTAAAAATGGGTGATTATTTAGCGAAAAATAAGGAAGATGTGATAGAGGATCCTAAAAAAATTGAGGAAGAAATAAACCCGAAAATAATTGATGAACCAAAGGATGAAAATCGTCCGCCATTGGATATAAATTAAATATTTATGCACAAAATAAAGTTGATTTCCATCGACTTTATTTTTTTTCGTAAATCAATTGAAAACATAATAAGTTATAGGATATAATAAAAACATAAATATCAAGGAGGAATATTATGGATGAAGTTTTAACAATGTTAAAAGAGATTACCGATGCAAATGGGGTACCAGGAAATGAACGCGAGTCACGTGAAGTTATGAAACGCTATTTGAAACCTTATGCTGATGAAATTATCTATGATAATTTGGGCTCAATCATAGGTATTTTAAAAGGAGAAGAAAACGGTCCTAAAGTAATGGTGACAGGACATTTAGATGAAATAGGTTTTATGGTGACAAAAATTACCGACAAAGGGTTTTTAAAGTTTCAGACTTTGGGCGGATGGTGGAATCAGGTAATGCTTGCTCAACAAGTAACGGTTACAAATAGTAAAGGAGAAACCTTTCACGGTGTAATAGGTTCAAAACCGCCACATATTTTATCGGCTGATGACAGAAAAAAACCGGTTGAAATAAAGGATATGTTCATAGACCTGGGAGTTGAAGGTAAAGAAGAAGTAGAAAAATTAGGAATAAAACCTGGGGATATGGTTACTCCATATATTGAATTTAGAACGATGGCCAATGAAAAATATTTACTGGCAAAAGCTTGGGATAATAGAATCGGTTGTGCAATCGCCATTGAGGTATTAAAGAAATTAAAGACGGAAAAATTAGCATCGACAATATACGCAGTTGGTACAGTTCAGGAAGAGGTCGGTTTAAGAGGAGCAAAGACATCCGGTTTTAAAGTTAATCCTGATATTTGTTTCGCTACCGATGTTGGTATTGCCGGTGATACTCCTGGTATCGGTGAGGCTGCTGATGCAAAACTCGGTAAAGGACCACAAATTGTTTTATATGACGCATCAATGGTCGGACATAAAGGTCTAAGGGAATTCGTTTTAAAGGTAGCCGAAGAACTTAATATTCCTTACCAATTTGAATCCATGAGTGGTGGAGGACTTGATTCTGGAGCTATTCACGTATCTCATCAAGGAGTTCCTTCTATCGGAATATGTATTCCTTCACGTTATATTCACTCTCATACTTCAATGATTCATCGTGATGATTTTGAAAATGCGGTTAAATTAATCGCTGAAGTCATTAAACGTTTAAATAATGATACGGTTAGAGAAATAACCTTTGATTAAGATAATATTGTTGGCATGAAGAAGTTCATGCCATTTTTTATCTTCAAAAAAATAAATATACATGAAACCCGATGATGATAATACTCCTATATTTGATGATTTAATTTAGACGATATATTATTATCCAAAATTTAACAACTGTAAGTATTTATTTTGTAGTTAGATGGGTAATATAAGAATTTTATGCCATTTTTCTTTTTTCCGCTAAAATTTTTATAGGGATATGTTATAATGAAGGTGTTAAGAAAAGAAGGTGATGGAATGAAAATAATCAAAGCGATTTTTATCTTTATATTAATAATATTTGCGGTCGTAATCTTTTTGGAATTGATACCGGCTGCTCCAAAATACGATGGGGATAATCCGTGGATTATTAAAAAAGGCGATAGACCATTCATTATACCTCACGGTGGAGCTAAGGAATTATATCCTGAAAGTACCGTATATGCCTATAGAAAGTTATCTGAAGCAGGATATAATGTATTTGAGGTGGATTTAGCCCTGACTAAGGATGAACATTTAATCTCGCATCATGATGTTAATTTAAAAAGATTAACGGGTTATGAAGATTTGATCAAGGATCTAACTTACGAAGAAATAAGAACAAAATTCACTGAATCTGATTTTGCCGAAAATTACCGTAATTTTAATAATGAATGTATTGAAAATATTGAACAAGTGAAAGACGAAATTGTTCCGGCCACACTAGAATATTTATTTAAAAATTATTCAAGCATGATGTATGTTTTAGAGATTAAAGATACGGAAGAAAACAGCGGAGCGGATACCTTTAAAAAAGCTGTGGACAAGTTATTGGAACTAATTGAGGAATATGATATGGAGGACAATGTGATTGTTTCATCTACGGATGATAAAATCACTCAACTAATCAGAAAAGAAACCGAGGGCAAGATAATGACTTCGACAGCCACAAATGAAACATTGAAATTCGTGCTTTATTCATTTCTTCGTATTGATTTCTTTTATAAGCCAAAAGACGGTGCATTGTTGATACCGATAAAGGATGATTTGACGGATTCGCAACGTAAATTGGTCGAAAAAGTACCGAATTTTATCCGTAAACAAATTACGACATATGATAAAAAAACCAATACTTATTATACTGATTTGAAAAAGCAATATATAATTAATGACGCACATCGTCATAATATGGCAGTTCACTTTTGGACGGTAAATGACAAAGAGGAAATGAAGAATCTTATCAAAATGGGTGTGGATGGTATTATTACCGATAGACCGGATCTTTTATTAGAGGTATATGAAGAATTAGGCTTATAAAAAAACCAACACTTAGTGTTGGTTTTATAGTTATTGTAAGCCCTGAACAAGTTTATTTATGATATCTTCTTTACCCTGAGCATCACAGTTATTGTATAATACTTCAAACAAGACACCTAACCCTGGCAACATTTTTTCTTCACCACTGGAGATGGCATCATCAACTGTTTCCTTAACATCTTCGAATGTCGATTTATTCATATTTTGTAGAACAGCTCGTCTAATGTTTATGTCCATCTTTTCAACCTCCTAAATATATTGTTTTAGGTTACTTTATTTTTATACATTAGAGGTTTTATATGGAAAAAAATGAATTTGAAATCATGCTGAATAATGAAAGCTATAAAGTTATTGTCAAACGTAAAAAAATAAAAAATACCTATATTCGTTATAAGAATGATCATATCGAGGTAAATACCAATAGATTTGTTTCTGATAAACAAATAACCGATTTAATAAATAATAATCAGAATAAAATCAGGAAAATGATTAATAATAAAAAAACGCGATTATTACCCAATCAAATCTATTATTTGGGAAACATATATCAGGTTGTGCTAAATGATACCGCTAAATTTGCTTATGCTATTAAAGAAGACGTTATTTTTATAAACTGCAAATTAAGTTTTTTAGAAGCAATTGATTTGTTTTATAAGGAAGAAGCTAAAAAAATATTACCGAATCAGTTCAAACAATGTTATGAGATCTTTACCAAATATTATGGTGTGACACTTCCTGTATTGACAATCAGGAAGATGAGTAGTCGGTTTGGTACTTGTTATTACACAAAAAATAAGGTTTGTTTAAACAGTTATTTGGTTAAATACAACTATGAGGTCATCAATTATGTGATATATCATGAGTTATGTCATCTAATCCATCATAATCACTCAAAGCAATTTTATGAACTTTTAGGGCTAATGTGTCCTAATCATAAGTCTTTACGAAACGCAATAAATAAATTTTAATATTGGGGCATTTGTTATAAGGGAGTTTGAATTAGTATCATAGTATAGTAATGACTCGTATATTAATAGGGGGGTGACGTCAGTGTTTATTAACCAAGATTGTTGTATGCCACGACCATGCTGCTGCAAAATGCCAGTGATTAAACCAAAATGCAGAGTCATTCATCGTTATCAATGCTTCGATTTGTGCCATATTTGCCCTATTCATACACATATCGTAAATCACAAGATTTGCAGGCATCACTTTGTACCTAAATACACATGCTCACAAGAAACATGCTGTCAAGATATTCAATGTGGTGGATGTTGCCAGTATTGATTTTTAGAAACTGATGTAGTATAATAATACGGAATAAATTAAAATGTTGATAAAGGACTAGTAATTAGACACTGATTATCCAGGAAGAGTGTACCCTAGATTGCAAGTATGCTTATAATAAAGACTAATGAATTCACCTTTTGAATGGTGCTAATCACACCCGGGAAATCCGTTAACGTTTTCAAGTGGTGAACTAAGTGTTCGCAATTAAGGTGGTACCACGTTATTAACGTCCTTATTTTTAAGGACGTTTTTTTATATTATATAAGAAAGGTGATAAAATGTTAGATAATTTAAAAACAATATGTGGACAGGCTTTGAAAGAAATTCAAGAATGTAATGACATTAAACAATTAAGTGAACTTCGCATTAAGTACTTAGGAAAAAAGGGGCCGATACAGGATGCGATGAAGGCGATGAAGGATTTAGATCCTGAACAAAGAAAGCTACTTGGACAAGTTTCTAATGAAGCTAAAGAAAAGATTATTGAAGCAATTAACGATAAAGAAAATAAATTAGAAAATCTTTTACTGAAATCCAAACTAAAAGCTGAGGAAATAGACGTAACTTTACCAAGCAGGAAACATAACATAGGTTCGATGCATTTAGCACAACAGGTTATCGAAGAAATTGAAGAAATATTTCTTGGTATGGGTTATACGATAGCTGAAGGACCTGAAGTAGAAACTGATCATTATAATTTTGAAATGATGAATTTACCAAAAGGTCATCCGGCCAGAGATATGCAGGATTCATTCTATATAACCGAGGAATTACTTTTAAGAACTCATACATCACCGGTTCAGGCCCATACGATGTTGGCTCATAATGGTGTTGGTCCGGTAAAAATAATCTGTCCGGGTAAAGTATATCGCCGTGATGATGATGATGCGACTCACTCTCATCAGTTCCTGCAAATTGAAGGTTTGGTTATAGGTGAAAACATCTCGATGTCAGATTTAAAAGGAACCTTGGATTATTTTGCGAAGAAAATGTTTGGCGAAGATCGTAAAATACGTTTTAGACCTTCTTTCTTTCCTTTTACAGAACCAAGCGTGGAAGTGGATGTATCCTGTGCTAAGTGTGGCGGGGAAGGTTGCTCAATGTGTAAGCACAGTGGTTATATTGAAATTCTAGGTGCAGGCATGGTGCATCCTAATGTGCTGAAAATGGGTGGCTTTGATCCGGAAAAGTATCAGGGATTTGCTTTCGGAATTGGTCCTGAAAGGGTAGCTATCTTAAAATATGGTATTGATGATATCAGACAATTTTATATAAATGATTTGCGTTTTAATCATCAATTTAATTTAAAATTATAAGGAGGTCACTATGTTACTATCTTTAAATTGGCTAAAAAACTATGTTGATATAAATGATATAGATCCTTTGGAACTTGCTAAAAAAATTACTTTATCAGGTGTTGAAGTCGAAAAAGTTTACAAAATATCGGATGCGACCAATTGTGTCATCGGTGAGGTATTAGAGAAGGAAAAACATCAGGAAGCTGATAAATTAAGCGTCTGTAAGGTTAATTTAGGTGATGAAGTAACACAAATAGTTTGTGGAGCACCCAATGTCGATAAGGGACAAAAGGTTGTTGTTGCCAAAATCGGAGCCGAACTACCTGGTGGGGTAAAGATTAAGAAAGCTAAATTGCGCGGTGTGGAATCCAATGGCATGATTTGTTCATTAAGGGAACTGGGAATTGAAAGCAAGTTAATTCCAGTCGCTTTTCAAAACGGTATAGCCGTTTTAAATAACGATGCTGTCGTAGGTACAAACGCCATAACTTATCTGGGCCTGGATGATACCATCTTCGAATTAAGCTTGACACCTAACCGTTCGGATTGCTTATCGATGTTAGGAATTGCTTATGAGGTTGCTGCCATTCTTGATAAAGAGGTTAAAAAGCCGGTTGGAGAACTCACTCCATTTTCTATAGATCAGGATTTTACGGTAAAAATTGATTCGGATGACTGCTTATTATATTATGCAAAGAAAATCCGAAATGTTAAAATTGCTCAATCACCACAATGGGTACAGTCCGCTTTAATAGCATGTGGTATAAGACCAATTAATAATGTAGTTGATATAACCAATTATGTGATGATGGAATTAGGTCAGCCTTTACATGCTTTTGATTTAGCTAAAGTAAACAGTAAGCAAATATTAGTCAGAAATGCATATGAAAATGAGAAAATAGTCACTCTTGATGGAATAGAAAGAGAATTATTACCTAGTGATTTATTGATTACTGACGGTAAGAGACCAATTGCCTTAGCGGGTGTGATGGGTGGTCAAAATACCGAAATTGATGATAATACTACTGATGTATTACTTGAAAGTGCGGTATTTAAACCTTTAGCCGTAAGAAAAACATATACCAGATTAGGATTACGCAGTGAATCAAGCATTCGTTTTGAAAAACAGGTCGATCCAAACAGAACACTTTACGCATTAAACAGAGCTTGTCAGTTGCTGGTTGATATTGCGGGCGGAACGATAGATGATAAATTATCGGTTGCTGAAAATCTTGTAAAAGAGGATAAAATAATCAATATTAAATTAGAAAAAATAAATCATGTTTTGGGTATAGAATTAACAGAAAAAGATGTTATTGATGTATTTAGAAGATTAAAATTTTACTTTGTGGTTTTAGAAGGTACATTTGTGGTTACTGTACCAACAAGAAGACCTGATATTACTGTTCAAGAAGACTTAATCGAAGAAATAATCAGAATCCATGGATACGATCATTTGAAGAACACATTACCTGAAACGGATACTGTCGGACATTTAAATCTAAAACAAAAAAGAGAAAAGACAATTCGGCATACCCTTTTGGCTAATGGATTAAATGAAGTAATGACGTATTCTCTAATACATGAGCGCAACATCAATAGATTTAACCATGTCAATAAAAAGGATAAACCTGTTAGATTATCAGTGCCTATGAGTGAAGAACGTGCGGTAATGAGAACGGGATTAATTCATAGTTTGTTGGAAGTATTAAAATATAATCTGGCTCGTAATATCGATGATGTACTAATATTTGAAATTAGTAATGTATATTCATATGATCAAAATAATACTAATGAAACATATTTATTAAGTGGTGCTTGTACGGGTAAAGTTTCGGAAACAAAATGGCAAAAGAAAGTTGAATATGTTGATTTCTTTTATGTTAAAGGTGTATTAGAGTCCGTATTTGAAAAACTGGATATTATATCGGAAATCTCTTTTGTCCAAAATACGGATTGTAGTGATGATTTTCATCCGTTAAGAACGGCAAATATCCTTTACAACAATAAGGTAATAGGTATTATCGGACAAGTTCATCCTAATACGCAAAAAGAGTATGATATTAATGAAACCTATGTGTTTGAAATTAATTTGGAAGAGATATATAAATCAGATACAAAATCAGTTAAATTTACACCGATAACTAAATATCCTAATGTATCAAGAGATATCGCAATTGTGGTTAGTGAAGATACTAAAGCACAGGAATTACTAGATGCGATAAAACAAACAGGTAAGGGTAATTTAAAGTCTGTTGAAGTATTTGATGTTTATCAAGGAGAACATGTTGGTAAGAATCAGAAGTCAATAGCCTTTTCATTGGTATTTGAAAACATTGAAAAAACATTAACAGATGATGAGGTAAATGCTTCATATAATAGAATTGTCAAGCATTTAGAGGATAAATTTAAGGCCATTTTGCGCAAATAAAGTTACTTTTATGAAAAAAGTTCACTAGTAGTGAGCTTTTTTTATTATTTTAACTAAAATAATTTGACAAAAAGAATACTATATATGTAAGCGTCAATTCCTTTACATATTGACAAAAATAAAAACCCCACTCAGTCTGTATAACTTAAGTGGGGGTCATTATTTATTTAATTTACAAGATTC